>JBBTAL010000103.1:0-2491 GCA_038044225.1 Nanobdellota archaeon | reverse complement strand
TATCTCCAGACTTAAGAATTTGAGCACCGACATTTCTATAACTCCCTTGAATAGCAGGACTAACATAACAAACTTCACCAGTAGAACTAGCAGAGCTAGGAACATACAATTCAGTTCTTCCTCTGACAATACGAGATGTCTTTTCCATGATTTACTAAAAAATCCGCACTATTTAAATCTTTCTATTGTAGTAACTATGTAGAAGTAACCACATATCAAAAACAAACATTTAAATATTAGTTATACTCAATAGTTATACATGGCAATAGAAGTAAAAACAAAGAAATGGGGTAACTCAATAGGCATAGTTATACCAAGCGAAACAATAAACAGATTAAACATAAAACCAGAGGAAAGAATAGTAATTCAAATAGAAAAAAAGACGAATGTTTTGAAAGAAATGTTTGGCATAATGAAGTCGAAAAAAAGCACAAAACAAATGGTAAGAGAGGCAAGAGAAGAACTTGAAAGCAAATGGATGAAATAGAAGACAATAAAAACCCTGAAGTTATTTTAAATGTTGAGGAAACTCCCTATGTTCAAAAGATAACTGATGTAATAAAATGCCTGGATACGTACGCACTAGTTGAGATATCCAAAGAGAATCCAAATTTTGAAATCTATTTAGAATCAGAGTTTGTAATAACAGACCCAACAATAGCGGAATTTTACTTAGTCCTTTTTAGAGAAGAGGGAGAAAAGGTTGCAGATTATTGGTTTAAAAAACTTGAAACATACTGCCTGCCAGCAAGCAAAGAAATATTAATAGAAGCAGTTAAATTTAAACACGAAAAAAGAAAACAAAATATATCTTTCTTTGACGCAGTTGGATACGTCTTCTCATTAAAAAATAATTATAATTTTGTAACAGGAGATAAAGAGTTTGAACATATGATTAATGTTGAATTCAAGAAGAAATAATTTATATTTCTTAAACAGCTATATTTAATAAAAGACAAAACACATTATAACATGAAATATAATAAATTAGTTAGAGACAAAATACCGGAAATAATAAAGAGTAAAGAAGAAAAATGTTCAACACATATAGCCAATAATGAAGAATATTGGAATAAATTAAAAGAAAAGCTTCTAGAAGAAGTTAATGAATTCATAAAAAGTGAAAATAGGGAGGAATTAGCAGATATTTTAGAAGTCTTAGATGCAATATATGAATTCAAAAATTATAAAAAAGAAGAAATTGAACAAATAAAAAAAGAAAAAGCAATAAATAAAGGACAATTCAAAAATAGGATAATACTAGAAGAGATAACAACAATATTTAAATAACAAACAAAATAAAAAGAAACATGAAAAAAACTGGTTGCTGGAAACTCCTAGAAAACCCGCTGGAGGTGTTGTAGATGGCAGATGAATTCAAAAGACACACGGCATTCAAATTAAAAATCGGAGACATTTTAACAGGGAACCACATAGTTGACGGCGAGCGTCTTAAATTTATAGAAGTAAATGGAAAAAACATAGCTCGAGTAAATTTAATCGCAAATGTTGTAGATAAATTCATTCAAGACGAAGAAAAAAAGTTTGCTTCAGTAACTTTAGACGACGCATCAGGACAAATAAAGCTAAAGACTTTCGGAGAAGACATAGAAAAATTAAAGCCATTCGAACAAGGAGATACAGTTTTAGCAATAGGAATGATTAGAGAATGGAACAAAGAAGTCTATCTAACCCCTGAAATAATAAAAAAGAAACAACCCGAATATTTATTACTAAGAAAATTAGAAAACGATTCACAAAAACCACAAATAGCAGACAAAAAAGAAATTACAGAACTAAAAGACAAACTAATAATTATAATAAAGCGCGAAGAACAAAACGGCGGAGCAGACATCAATAAACTAATAGATGAACTACAAGCAAAACAAGAAACAGTCAATCAGGAAATAAGAAAGCTATTGGAAGAAGGGACAATTTACGAACCTCGTCCAGGCAAAATAAAATATCTAGGATAATTATAATGGAACCAAAGCTATTTGTTGCAACCAAAGCATTCATAAATAATAATGAAAAAATATTAATTCTAAAAGAATCAGATAAATATGAAGATGGAACAAATACTGGAAAGTTTGACATTCCAGGAGGAAGAGTAAAACCAGGACAACACTTCAAAGAAAGTTTAATGAGAGAAATAAAAGAAGAAACGGGATTAGATGTAGAAATAAAGTGCTCTTTTCATACAGATGAATGGCGTCCAATTATCAAAGGAGAACAAACACAAATAATAGCAACCTTTTTTGAATGTACTACAAATTCAGATAAAGTTATTCTAAGTAAAGACCATGAATCATTTTTATGGATAAACCCTAAAGAATACAAAAACTATAAATACAGCAATTGCAACCCAAATATACTCCCACATAACATTTTTAAAAAGTCTTTTTTCAAACCAAACTAAAGATAACCCAACTATAATATAAAAAAATCCAGCTAAAAATAAAGCTATAATTGTTGGAAGAGTTGCAAAAAA
>JBBTAL010000102.1:0-1186 GCA_038044225.1 Nanobdellota archaeon | reverse complement strand
AGGATACATTCTTTTACCCACCTCATTCCTTAATCCTAAACGTCTTTCAACTATTTCAATACCTCCTCTAAGAAATCCCAAAATTTCCTTTTCTAATACGCCATTCCCTTTAAAAGAATACACATTCATTAATCCAGCTAAAAGAAAACCATCACGAAAAGCTTGAGCGTCTTCTCTAGGCCCCTCACTGCCAGGATATTCACACTTATCCATAAATTATAAGATATTAGAATAGTTTTTAAAAATTATCATAATTCACCACATCATAAAAATCCAATTCCCAAAAGAAAAAGAAAAAAAAGGGAAGGATTAGTAGTAGCTTTCGCCAGATTCGTCTGCTTTTGCAGGTTTACGGGTTAATAGCACTATTAAAACCACTAGTAGTACAACAAAGACTATTGCAAGAACTATTGTAAGAACAACAGCAGCATTTCCGCTAACTGCTTTTCCTTCAACATTTGCAACAAATTCTTTCTCACTAACAACTACGTTGTCAGCGCCTAGAACAGTAACTTTGAAGTCATACTTTCCTTCACGGTTTGAGCTTGCAACCAAATTGATTGACTTGCTTGAACCAGCAGGAACTACAACAACAGAGTCATCAAGATCAACGGTTAATCCATCGTCTGATTCTGTTACCAAGTTGTACACCAAGATTTTATTACCAGAGTTCACAATTGTAAGCGTATACTTGCCGTCTGAGCCAGAAGAGAATGTCTTGCTGGAAGCAGATGACACGATCATACTGTTTGCATTGCCGCTGACGATTTCAACACGTCTAGCTGCAGTGGTTTCAGAATCATCGTTGAACGCTTTTATTTCAACTGTGTAGAGTCCAGGGGCTGCATTTGCAGGAATAGCTAGTAATATTCTACCTTGAAGTGAGTCGTCCTCATCATCGTTACCTGACTGGTCAATGAAGCTTAAATCTTCTAAGAAGATTTTCTTGCTTATGCCCAATGCAGAAATGCTTGCGATAACAAATGTATCTTCAGCATCATAACGACCGCGGTTCTTTAAAACCACTTCGATTGGTAGGATTTCACCAGCGCTAACCTTAGAATCGCTTTCAACTGAAAGGAATTCCAAAGCATAGTTCTGTCTTTGTACGGCAAAAGTAGCTCTCAATGTGTTTCCAGTTGAAGATTGACTTTCAACTGTTACTTCCAATATGAATCTTTCCTCA
>JBBTAL010000101.1:0-1152 GCA_038044225.1 Nanobdellota archaeon | reverse complement strand
CATTACAACATCACCAGCAACAGGCAAAACTGCAACAAAATGATTCCCTTTCTTTCCATATCCACTTAAACGCTTAATCTCTGGAATATTATCTGTATCCCCTGCAAAATAAATTATAGTTTTATCAAACTTCAACAAATATCCCAACCACCCCTCATTTTGCGAATGCCTTGGATTAGAAGTATAAGCCGGCAAACATTCTATCTTAAAATTTCCAAAATCCAAAACCTCATCTTTCTCAACTATATTAACATCTACGCCCTTAACTTTCATAAGTGTGCTCTGACAATCAACAGGACATAAAACCATAGTCCCTTTACGAGACAATTTCTGAATATCTTTAATACTGCAATGATCGCTATGACTGTGAGTAATTAATATAATATCTGCCTTAGGCACTGCTTCAGAAACATGATATGGATCGATTACAAAAACTTTATTCTTGTATCTAACAACAAACCCTGCATGTCCAAGAAAATTTAAATCAACATCCTCAGTTTTCATAAACCTCAAAGATTTATAAGTTTTTAAGATTGATTGAGATGAACAATCCCTTCAATCTCACTAGCAATACTAAACATCTTACTTTCACAACCTTTAGCGCAAACAACCTGAATTCCAACAGGCTTCTTATCAATAAATCCGATAGGGATTGAAATAGCACACACTTCAGCTAAATTAGAAGGAATAGTCAAAGCATCAACGGCATAAAGATGCTCAACAGAAACTTTAGTTCCAAACTTCCAAGGCAACATCGGAACTGTAGGCATAATTAAACAATCAACATCCTTCAAAACTCTTTCGAATTCTTTTTTTATCAGTTCTTTAACGACCAAAGCCTTCTGATAATATTGTCCTTCAAACTCTGCTTTAGATATTTCACTTCCTCCAGAAATTCTCCTCAAAACCTCAACTCCAGCAGAATCCTCAATCTTCTTTCCAAAACGTCTGCCGTCCATTCGACGAGTAGCTGAAAAAAATTCAGTCCATACTAAAGGGTGATAAGTCTGAATAGCAAGCCCAATATGTTCCAAAGCAACTTTCTCCTCACTCCAAGAATATGCAGTAGTAGCTTTATCCAAAACAGTTGCCATCAAATCAATTATTCTAATATCAACTTCAGGAACAGAAACAACACCAAACTTAATTTTT
>JBBTAL010000100.1:0-1542 GCA_038044225.1 Nanobdellota archaeon | reverse complement strand
TCACAAATATTGTTTTTATAGCTATTATTGTAGGCGGATTTCTAATTGTTTTCTTCGGAGATAAAGGTTCTAAAGATAAAGACAAAAAGACATAATAATTCTTGACGAAACATATTTAAAGAAAGTTTGTATTTCTTTGTGATGGTTATGCTTGGAACGTTTATGCAATTCTTCTCTCTATATGATTTGTATGCTCAATGGGAGACTTCTGGCGTGTTTGATTTTTTACTCCCAGCACTTCTTATTTTTTCAATCATATTTGGTATTTTAACGTCAACAAAAGTTCTTGGAGGAAATAAAGGAGTTAATGCTATAATCGCTCTTTCAGCTGCATTAATGGCTATGAGATTGCAGTTAGTTTCTGATTTCTTCAGCTTACTTTTGCCAGGTTTAGGAATAGGAATTGCAGTCATTGTTGTTGTTTTGATTATGGCTGGACTTTTCATGTCTCAAGGAAATATTCATGAATGGATGCCTACCTTCTTTTGGGGAGGACTTGTCGTAGGTTTAATAATAGTAATCACTGTTTTGAATAGCTTCGCTTGGTTCGGTTCTCCTTGGTGGCAACAGAATTGGGTTTCTATTGTTTGGGTTGCTGTTTTATTTACTCTTCTCCTGCAATTCTTTAAAGACCCTAAAGATGCCACTAAAAGAGAAGCAGAGAATAAGGCTTATGGTGGTAATCCTTACGCAGCAATGGGGCCAATCCGTAATTAAAAATGGCAACTGACGTTTCCTCTTTTGTTTATTTTGCACCCATAATGGTATTTTTAGTTGTGTTTGTAATAATGGTTGCTTTATTGCATAAAACAAAGTTGATTGGAGAAAATATGTATCTTAATATTTTTCTTTCCTTCGTCATTGCAACTATATTTATAACCGCATCTAGCGTCAAGCAATTAGTTTTAAATGTAATTCCTTGGTTTGCTCTTTTACTAATCGCATTATTTTTAATCATGGCACTTATAGGATTTATGGGTGGCAAGGCAGACTCAGTCATCAGCAAGGGAATGGGTTGGGTCTTTGTAGTTCTTTTAATTTTAGTCTTTCTAGTTTCAGGATTAAAAGTTTTCTCAAATTCAATAAGTCCTTATTTGCCTACTGCAACTAATTCACAAGTTGCGGGAGCAAATCCTACTTTAGTTTATTTTTTCAGCTGGTTATATTCTCCTCAAGTTAAGGGATTCTTTTTATTAATTGCCGTCGCTGTTTTCGTTACTTGGTTCTTGTGGAAGACTGGCGGAATTAATCCTGCTAAGAAATAATTTATCATTTTTTATGTTCTTCTTTATGATGCTTTGAGCCTAAAACTTTAGCAAATGTCTTTTGAGTTTCTATCATTTCATGTTTTAAATCCTCAACATTAGTTACATAATCTCCAACTTTTCTAAGAACTGAAGATTGCAATGTGTCTATTATTTTTTCAATTCTTTTCAGTCTTTCTTCCATTGCTTCTGTTTTTGTCTCAAACTCCGTTTTAAATAAAGACATTTTTTCCATCTTTTTACGTACATCTGTTAGTTTTTCCGAAACTATCTGCTC
>JBBTAL010000099.1:0-3551 GCA_038044225.1 Nanobdellota archaeon | reverse complement strand
ATATGCAACAGGGCACATACATCTTGGAACTGCACTTAATAAAATACTGAAAGATGTGGCTATGAGAAGCAAAAGAATGCAAGGATATGATGTTTTTGACAGACCATTATATGATACTCATGGAGTTCCAATTGAACACGGGGTTGAAAAAGAAATTGGGTCTAAAGGAAAGCAAGATATTGAGAAATATGGTGTTGAGAAGTTTGTTCAGAGATGCAAGGCTTATGCTGTTCAATATATCGATGCAATGAATTCTGAATTTAAGAATTTAGGAGTTTGGATGGACTGGGATAATGCGCAGTTTACATTTAATGATGAATATATAGAAGCAACATGGACTGCATTCAAAGAGGCTGACAAGAAGGGATTGATTTACTTGGGAAAATATCCTGTGCATGTGTGCACGAGATGTCAGACAGCCGTTGCTTTTAATGAAATTGAATACAAAAAACAAAAAGATACTTCAGTTTATGTAAAATTTAAAGTAAAGGGCAGGGAAAAAACTTATTTTATAATATTTACAACGACTCCTTGGACTCTTCCGGGAAATACCGGAATAATGGTTAATCCAAATTCAGATTATCAGGAAATAGAAACTTCAGATGGAGAAAAATGGATTATTGCTAAGAATTTAGTTTCAAATTTAATGGCTAAAGCTGAAAGAGGTTTTACTCCGATAAAAGAATTTAAAGGCAGTGAGATGAAAGGATGGAAATATGAGTCTCCACTTTCTAAATTTATAAATATTAAAATAAAAAAAGCATATGAAGTGGTACTGTCTGGAAAATATGTTAATGCTGAAGATGGAACTGGTCTTGTTCATTGCGCTCCAGGTCATGGAAAAGAAGATTATGAGGTAGGGAGAGAAAATGGACTTGATATGCCATGCCCTGTAGGAATAGATGGGATACTTACAGATGAAACGGGGAAATATTCTGGAAAAATGGCAAGAATTGTTGATAAAGAGATAATTGAAGATTTAAAGAATGAAAATGCGCTTGTGTTTAAAGAAAATTATGAACACGATTATCCAATTTGCTGGAGAGATAAAACTCCTCTTCTTATGCTATCCCTGCCTCAATGGTTTTTCAAAATATCTGAAATAAAGGAACAGTTACTTAAGGAGAATAATAAAAATAATTGGATTCCCAGTTGGGCAAAATTAAGAATGAAGGCATGGCTTGAGGGAATTTCTGACTGGCCAATATCTCGACAAAGATATTGGGGAACTCCGTTGCCTATATGGATTAATGAAGAATCTGGAGATAAAATCATTGTTGGAAGCATTGAAGAATTGAGAAAATTATCGGGCGTTAAAAATATAGAATTGCATAAACCTGAAATTGATAAAATATTAATTAAAAAAAATGGGAAGATTTATAAGAGAGTTTCTGAAGTATTAGATGTATGGTTTGATTCTGGAGTTTCAAGCTGGGCGATATTAGATTATCCAAGGGATAAGAAAAAAATAAAAAAATATTGGCCCGTTGATATTAATATTGAGGGAACTGATCAGTTTAGAGGATGGTGGAATTCACAAATTATCTTGTCTTATATATTATTTGGAAAAAAACCTTTTGATTCAATAATGGTTCATGGAATGATATTAGATATAAGCAAAAGGAAAATGTCTAAATCCCTTGGGAATATCATCACGCCTGAAGATATAATAAATAAGTATTCCAGAGATTTTTTAAGATATTATCTTACTAAATTTTCAAAGGGAGGACTTGACTTCAGCTATGATGAGAATGAGTTAAAATCTGTTAAGAGATTTGTTAATATATTAAATAATATTGAGACCTTCTTCAATCAGATAAAAGAGATGAACAATAATTTGGAGATAGAAGACAAATGGATAATTTCAAAGTATAATTCTCTGATAAAAGAAGTTATTGAATGTTATAATAAATATGATTTTGCAGATGCTGTGACTTTAATAGAAGATTTCACAATAAATAATTTCAGCAGAGATTATATTAAATTAATAAGAGACCGGGCAGATGAAGTATATTCTTTACTGATTGAGATAAATCTCGGATTGATTAAATTAATCTCTCCAGTTATGCCTTTCTTATCTGAAATGGTCTGGAGCAGAATGAGGGAGAAAAAGATAGTTGTTGATGAATCTATTACTCTTGCAGGATTTCCTAAATTTATTAAATCAAAAATAGATGAAAGTCTTGAAAAAGATTTTGAAAAAGTATTCAAGTTTATTGAGATGGGATTAGCTGAAAGAGATAAGGCTAAAATTGGATTAAGATGGCCACTGGCTTCTGCTACAATAAAAACAAAAACAGAATTAAATGAAGATCTTTCAGGTCTTATTCTTAGACAGCTTAATATTAAAAAGATAAAATTCAATAAAAGTGATGAAGAGCGGATTATACTTGATTTAAAAATAACTCCCGAACTCGAGGCCGAGGGGTATGCTCGTGAAATTGCAAGAAAGATACAGTCAGAACGCAAGAATAGGAACATGAAGAAGGAAGAAAGAATTACTCTTGAGTTATATGTAAGTGACAGAGTTAAAAAGTTTTTACAACCTCATATTTACTTTATTTCCAAGAGAGTCGGATCTGTAAAAGTTAAGTTTGACGAAGACAAGAGCAAAAAAATGATTTATTTTGATGTTAAAGATGAGGAAATTGGCTTTAACTTCCAAAGAGTAAATTTCTGAAAAGATTTAAATAGTCGTGTGCTTTGATTTGTTTAATGATAATTAATAGCGAGTTTTTAGGCAGGTTAAGAAAGATATTTGATCTTAATTTATATGAGGTAAAAGTATGGACTTCTTTGCTTTCTAGGGGTGTTTCGACTGCTGGAGAGTTAAGCACCATATCTGATGTTCCTCGAAGCAGAACTTATGATATTTTAGAGTCTTTGGAGAAGAAAGGTTTTGTTGTTATGAAGCTTGGTAAGCCAATTAAATTTTTAGCTCTTAAACCAGATGAAGTTGTTGATAGAGTTAAGAAACATATGTTGGGTGTTGCTCAAGAAAAGACTAAATATTTGGATGAGATTAAGGGTGGGGAAGTATTGAATGAACTTGCTTCTTTGTATGATAATGGGATTAAGTATGTTGAGCCGTCTGACCTTTCTGGAAGTTTGAAAGGTCGTCAGAATATATACAGCCATATAGATATGATGATAAAGAACGCTAAAAAGAGTGCTGTGATTGTGACTACGGCTGAAGGGCTTAATAGGAAATTTGAGCATTTGATGCCTAGTTTTGAAAGGGCCAGGAAGAGAGGGGTTGTGCTAAAGATTGCTGCTCCTATAACTACTGAAAATATTAAGTTTGCTCGTGAGCTTTCTAAGATAGCTGATGTGAGACATCTTGACAAACATATGGGAAGGTTTGCGATTGTAGACAATGAGCAAATGATGCTTTTACTGCTTGATGATAAGACAGTTCATCCAAATTATGATTTTGGTGTTTGGCTTTCAAGTGATTATTTCGCTAAGTCTATGACTCAGATGGTTGAGAATACTTGGAAAGATTTGACGCCCGTGAATAAGTTGAAGATTTGATTTAGCTCGTATGAGAA
>JBBTAL010000098.1:0-6815 GCA_038044225.1 Nanobdellota archaeon | reverse complement strand
ATATATCTTTATAGGCTCCAGTAATGCTAATCTATGAAACATCCTCAAATTTTGAAGTAACACTTTATTATAACTGACTAATCCATCTCCATCAAGTACTCTAATATTTGCCACCGAAGTTTTTCTCTTTCCAGATGCTCTTATTTTAGTTGCCATTTTATTATCCATTATCTTAGCTCCCCACTCACTTCTGCGAGATTCATTGTCCTCATACCTTTTGTTTGGAAGGCTTGTTCTTTTTTAGATTCCACAAATTCCTTTGGCAAACCCTCATAACATTTAATTCTTTTCAATGCAGAAGCACCCCGACCTTCTTTATGAGAAAGCATTCCCCTTATTGTTCTTTTCATAATTTTTGCTGATTGCGTAGGAAAGTAAGGTCCCTTTTGTGAAGACCCCCCCTTAGCACGTATGTCCCTATATCTTTTAAGAATAACTTTCTTATTTCCAGAGATTACTATTTTTTCACAATTTACAATAGAAACTTCTTTTCCAAGTAACGCCTGCTTGGCTACATAACTTGCTAGACGACCCAATATTGCATTCGTTCCATCTAAAATTAAAGGAGTAATCATCTTAGCAATTTCACTCCTTCAGCATTAGGATTCTTTTTAATTTCATCAATAATTTTGACAGCCTCGCCTTTACTCTGTTTTATTTTATTTATAGCAGACTTTGAGAAATATAATGCACAAATTCTTAATTTTTTTGTCAAGTTTCCACTACCTAAAACTTTACCTGGCACAATAATAATATTTCTATCAGAAGACTCTTTTTCAATTCTATCGAGGTTAACTGCAGAATATTTTCTCCTAGACCCAGAAACTATTTGTGCAATATTTTGCCACTTTTTAGAATTTTTTGCAAGAAACAAAGTATCCACTATATAACTATCCCCTTTTCTAGGGATTCTTTTATTAATAGATGTTTTACTTATAACCATTTTACTTCAGAGATTCTTCGAAAGACTCAACATTTTTCTGAAGAGTTTCTATAGCTCTTAAGAATATTTTTTCAGAGTCAAGCATTCCAAATGATTCAACAAATAATAAAAATTCAGAGCCGTCAGAGATTGACTCTTTTTCCAAATTCCTTATTTCATCAACTTGAGCATCATTAAGATCACAAATCCATTTATTTCCTTTTTTTTCAGGTTTTATTAGTCCAAGAGAATTTTGTACAATTGAATCAATTTTAACATTACCTGATTTAACTTCAAATAAATGTCTATAATAAATTAATCCAGGGACATGTTTTGTATGCTGTAATCCCGTTCCAACAAGAGCAGTGGCCACAATCTCAATTTCTTGATCCTTTTCAAGAATAGTTAATGGGATATTATCATAAACTATTTTCAAATCTCCTTTGAAGTCTCCGGAATAAACTATACTCGGTCCCATTTTTTTCAACGAAAAAGTTCCACTAGATTTGCTAGTTATCTTACTTTCATTCTTTAAAGGAATTAAACCTATTCGGTGAGCAAGAACTTCATCATACAACGCAGAATCATTCTTAAATATTTCAACATCTTCAATTGCGAGGGTAGGTATTTCTTCAACGCTTCTGCGAACGGCATTAAGCAAAGAATAATTAGAATCTGTTCTAATAACCAGTTTTTCAGGCGTTTTGATAATGACTTCCATAATTGTGAATTGTAAAAGGTGGTTTTTAAAGCTTTTTAGAGGCGTTATTATTTTTTTTTAACTCTCGTTTTAACAAGTCTTCTAAATATTCAGAAATGTCTTTATTAATATCTATACAATATTTTTTAACTTCTTTCCATATTTCTTCATCCATCTTTATACTTGTCGTCTTTCTAACCATGGTATTATTTTATTATTCTATTATATAAATATAACTTCTTTATTAGAAAGTTTTATAAGTATTATAGCATTATATAATACTATGGATGATGAAAATTTATTAATACATTATTGGCACCTTCCAAAAAACATTTTTGTTAGCTTAAAAGACGATTTTCATAAAATTTTCTGTGAAATTATCCAAAAAAAGCTTAATTCTAAATATAAAAATTGTTTTTACACAGTTCTTAAATGTCCAAAGTGGCGCGCACAAAGACTGTTCACAAAGTTTAATCGCTTTACTATACAAGATTTAGAAATTTTAAGGGAATTTGCATGTATCTCTAAACAAGAGGTTGAGCAAAAATTAGAAGCAATAGGAAATTATGAAAGCGGGACAATTATCAAAAATCCTAAATTGCTTTTTCATATGAGGGACTTAATCTATATCGCTTCACATTTAATTTTTGATGGGTCTTATAGGGAAAAATATGGCGGTTATTTTTATTCATATGAAAAAAGTCTGACTGAATATCATAAAAAGAGATTATCAATCTTTGGAGAAGTGCCAATTAATTTTCTAGAAAAAGAAAATCAATTATATTTTTCTTATACTATTAGTTATATCTCTTCCAAGATGTTAGATATGAACTAATTTAGATCTACCAAGTGTTTTTTATCCGATAAATTTAAAAAATTATGTAAAGAAAACAAATCTCTTTGTGATGAATTAATTAAAGCATTGATAATAGATGATGGGTATATAGAGGACAAAATTGAATCTGAGTTGGCCAATGAAAAACTGGTGAAGGACATTCAAGAAGTTGTTGAAATTTATTATAAAATAAATAAAATACTTTCTAGAACAAGAATAATATCTTTTAAAGAGAACCCAAAATGGAAATATAACTTAATTAGTTGGAAAATAAGTTTTAGCGCTTCAAGTTTTAAAGAGCTATATGCGTCAATTTCTCCATTACCTATAGAATATAAAGAAAATAATTTAAAATTTTTATTTGATAGACAAAACAGAAAGTTTAACCAAAGAAAAGCATATGAAACAAAAAAATTAATTATAGTGTCTCTTTTAGTTAAACCTAAAACAATTAGCGAATTATCCAAAGAACTTTTAGTAAAACAAACAACAATAAGGGCGCATTTAAAAGGACAGTTAAATTTCAATAAATCTCTTATAAATTTAGGGCTGGTTCAAAAAGTTGGAGATAGAATATTAAGAAGAGGAGGATTTGCAAAAGCAGGAGTTTACGGAATCAAGAATCTTGAAGAAGCTAAAAATTTTACAGAATTTATTGTTTCGCCCTAATCACACACGTCTGCCCCTCTTTCCGCCTTTTTTCTTAGGACCGCCACGAGGAACTCTATGAGTATCTAAGACTCCTAATATTTTGAAACCCTCTTTGCTAAGGGTCTTGACTGCAGCATGAGCACCGGGACCAATTCCCGGAGAGCTAGTTTGACCGCGCATTCGGATATAGATTGCAGTTATTCCAGCGTCTCTTGCAAATTCTGCGGCTCTCTTAGCGACAAACATAGCAGTTGTAGGATTTGCTTTCAGACGGCTATGCTTTGTAATCATCCCTCCACTAATGCGTGTAATTGTGTTTCCAGAAAGGTCGGTTATGTGCACAATTGTATTATTATAAGACCCAAAAACATAAGCAATACCTGGAATCACTTCAGACCTTTCTTCTTTTTCAGAAATCTCTTCAGGTTCTACAATTTCCATTTTAGGGAGCTCTTTCTCATCTAATATTTTTACGACTTGATTTTCATTCGATTCTTCTATTTTATTTCCTTCTTTTAATTTACTCATACAGTTACCTCAACCAAAGGCTTACCCTTCAGAGCAACATTCTCTTCAGAATTTACAAAAACGATATAACTTGGAATATCCACGACTCTTCCATCAATAAATATTTTTTTATGGACTACAAGTTGCCTTGCTTGTTTAGCACTATTTGCTAAACCTCTTTTCCATACGATTGTAGATAATCTTCTTTTCAACAAATCTTCTTTGTTTAAAGCCAAAACATCGGCGATTGTTTTTACGGACAACCCTATATTTCTAAGCTTAGCAAAAAATTTATTCTGTTCTTCTAAATCTGAAGTAATAAGAAATTTAGCACGATTTCTAAAATATTTTATTTTAGATTCAGCCTTCCATATTTCCTTCTTACTTTTTAGACCATACTCTTCAACAAGTTTATTTTCATCCCCAATACGAATCTTATCATATAACTTATGAGGTCGTGAAAATTTGTTATGTTTACGTATCATTTTTTATTTGTATCTCCCTTTTTCTTGACTCCAACTGCAACGCCAGTAGTTCTAAAGTGACTACGAGTACGCTGCCCTCTAACTGGTTGTTTGAGAGCGTGGCGCATTCCTTTATAACTCTTTATTTGCCTCATACGTTTAATATCAAAATCGCGAACCATATCAAGTTCATTAGTAAGAACATGTTTAGAATCTCCAGATTCGTAATCTCTCTGACGGTTTTTAAGGTAATTATATAATTGAGGTTTTTGCAAGAATGCTTCAATAGATTCAATTTGTGTCTTAGATAATTCTGAAATTTTAATTTTTTTATCTATCTTAAGAATTCGGCAAATTGCATTTGAAATGGCCCAAGAAACACCCTTAATATAAGTAAGTCCAATATATGTTTGTTTGTTTCCAGGAACATCTTTGCTATAAATACGAACCAACGAATCAAAATATTCTTCTTCCTTTTGCTGCTGTCGCTTATAATCTTTAGATTCTTTTGTTTCTTTAACTGGTTTTTCCTTTATTTCTGCCATTTTATCTCACGAACAATCTTTGTCGAGGATTTTCGGTTAGTTCTTCAACTATTCTTTTCTCAACGGCTTTCTTTGGATCAGGAACACTTTTAACTCGTTGCCTAATTTCATCGAAAGACTCAAACGGTTTTTCTGTTCGAGCATTGAGTAATTCTTGCGTATGCTTGCGACCAAATCCAGACAGAAGTTCAAGCTGGTGCAATCTTGTATTAATTGCAGGAGCATTATTAAAGAATTTTACAAATTCTTGTTCACGCTCCCCAACATAAGCACTAACGAACTCTTGCAATTGGATCTTCGCAGTTTCAGTAAGCTTCTCAACATGTAGCCTACCAACTATATAATATATCTTGTCTCTCTTATCCGGACCTATATAAACCTTTTCCTTAATTTCAATCTGTACGCCTCTTACAGGAGCTAGTTCAAGTAAAGCAAGATGTTCGGTGCCTATGGCCTGCACAACAGGCTTCATATTGCCTGCCATAGGGTATCCATTAGCAAGATAATCTAACACTAAAGCATAGTCGTCTTTCTTCATCATTTTAATACTCCTTGACAACCGATAAAATTTCATTTACTTCTTTCTCATCTAACGAAGTATCATTAAATATTTTTGAAACACTTTCCGCATCTCGAGGAAGTAAATCTACTATTTTCATAATAGCATCCTCTCGTATTTTAGGATTACCTATGCTTCTAAGACTCTCCACCAAAACATCTGCTTTCTTCTTACCTAATTTAGAAAACCCTTTAAGATAATCTCTTAATTCAGGTTTAGAATCTAAATCTCCAGATAATTCTTGCACATCAGCTAAATGGATAGGAGTCATTTTTAATATCATTTTGTTAAATTCCTTTGATTTTTTTTAAATGAACCGGCATGACAATAAATGTTTTTTTCTTAGTAAAATCCTTAATTGAAACAACATAAGAATTTCCTTGTTTTCCTATCACTACGCCTGTTCTACCTTGCATACGAGAAGGAAAACCAGAACTTTGAACAGCCAACTCTCTAACTATCGCAACATTATCTCCTTCGGTAAACTGTTGAAAATACTTGGTCAACGAAACCTTCCCACGACTCCGAATATTCTTGTTTGTAAGCATGAGAATATCTGACGCGAGTCCTTTAAAAAGCTTCCGTAGTCTTAAAGTTCTGTTTTACAGATGTAACGCTTCCCTGATAAAGGTCTCCTTTATCTCGGGCACTACCCATATTGCTTATTATTGCTTCAAACATCTTAGTTCCCCAAATTCCATGACCACAAGGAGTACAAACATCAACTGCGCGGTCATCACCCACATCAACCTTACAATAAACACATTTACTCATCATTTCCCCCTTATTTTTAACTTCAAGATTCATCCCTTTATAAATTTTTATGGTTTTTATTAACATTTTCCTATTTTATTCATAACGCAAGGCGTTTACAGTTCTTATTTTTGAAGCTTTCCATGCCGGAACAATTCCTGAAATTGCTCCAGTAAATGCAGCAAATAATATGCATCCAACAAATAATGTCCAAGAATAATGCGGGCTTAGAAAACCCCATACAATACTTTTAAGAAAAGACTCTACAATGTTAGAAACTCCAAATCCAATAACAATTCCAATAATCCCCGCAACTAACCCTAAAAATCCAGATTCAAAAACAAATATAGCAAAAATATCTCTATTCTGTGCGCCTATTGCTTTCATAACTCCTATCTCTTTTACTCTTTCTAAAACAGAAGTAATTGTAGTATTAGCCGTATTTACTGCAGAAACTACAACTGAAATAAATGCTATAAATATAACAAAATAAACAATATAATTAAGTGCATGTGTAAACTGTCCCAATAATTCCTCAAAAGATGCTACAAAAAAATCTTCTTTCCCCTTTTCAATGTTCCTTGATTTTCGCAATTCTGATTCTACGCGCTCTATAACTTGCTTAATATTATCAGGGTCTACACGAGCAATAATCTGACTATATTTTTTTGAGCTATTTGAATAAAGCTCCTCAAAGTAGTTATTAGTAATGTAAATATTTGAATCGTCTTGGGGATTTCCTATTTTTTCAAGGAATCCCACAATTTTTAATTTTTCACCTTGTACCTCTAAGTTATCATTTAAAGTTAGGGCATCAGGGAAAATCTTTTTAGCCAATAGATAATTATATCCAAGAACAACTTTATTTTTATCTCCTTT
>JBBTAL010000097.1:0-2676 GCA_038044225.1 Nanobdellota archaeon | reverse complement strand
CTTGCAGCAGCAGAAGCAGAGAAAGTAGCAGCTGCTGGAACAACTGCTACAGCGGCCCCAGGAGCTACAGCAACAGCAGAAGGAGCAAAAGCACCCGCAACAGCAACAGCAGAAGCATCAAAAGCCTCAGTCGGAAAAGCACCCGTAGCAAAAGCAGAAACAAAGAAAGAAGACAAAAAGAAATCATAAAAACATTTAGTTTGGTTTCATCAAGAACTACTGTTCTTGACTGTGCTCAAGAATCAAGTGATTCTTGACATTAGGATACTCAAAGTGTTCTATCAAGACACACTTTGACATAATTATTTTTATAGATAATTCCTTTGATTAGAGTAAGTTTTTAGGAATTATCTATCACGATAATTCTGAACAAATTTATATTCCAATTATCAGAATTATCTTTACTTATTTTTTCTTACTATTACATATACTTTTTTACCTAAATGTTCTTTTAGTGCATCAATCTTCGCACCAGAACCAAACTTAGTTACAATTTTTTCATAAATTATTTCTATTTCATCTTCTAAATGCAATTTACCGTTTTCAATATCTATCTTAGTCATAATTATTAGTATATATCATTATATATAAATTAGACTACTAGAATAAAATATGAAAATTATAAAAGAACAAATTTATATACGCTTATTTACAAGTTTTCATGTGGGGCTGTCTTATAGCTTGGTTATTATCCGAGGTTTGGGACTTCGTGACCCCGGTTCGAATCCGGGCAGCCCCATTTATTATCCAAATTTAACAAGAATCCTTTTAAACTATATATTCGAATAGATACAATGGAAACAAATTCAATAAGCGATGGACTAGCAAGAGCCATTAAGTTGAGAGATGAATTAGGTCTCCACAGCAATGAAACTGCAGGAAGATATTTTAATTCAGAACAAAGAGATTATATGCTAAGGTGCAAAGAATCTAGAATAAGTCCATTGGAGATGGCAACCGCGATAGGAGTAAATCCTGCGAGAGTCGAAAATTATCTTTACAATCATGAGTTATATTCTAAAGATAAAAGGAATAAAAAATTAAAAATTCAAACAATAAATTCAACTCCAAAATCTCCAGTCCATAAACCTCAAACAAATAGTAAGAAATCAAAAAACGAATCTAATTCTAAGGAGGACGATTCACTCAAACTGGAAGAAAACAGGCTCGCCCTATATGGGGAAATAAGGCAACTTTCAGGATTATTTGAACCATTATATGAGCTCTTTCAGAGAGATGATCAGGAAACAATAATAAAATTATGTGGAGGTTATAGGCAGATGCATTCAATTGCGGTAACTTTAGACAGAAAAGTTACTCTATTTAAAAGAGCCGTAATCTCCCAATTACTAAATGAAGATCTCGAGCAAAGAGTCTATTTTGCTAGAAAATATCTTGCCACGGTATCTGAAATAAAATCTTAATCTATTCAAATAAGTCTTTTTACACCCATAGGAATATTTAAAAACACATTTTCAACATATCAAATATGGTAAGAACAAAAAAAGTAAAAGCAGCAGGTCGATTCGGTGCAGGCTATGGAACATATTTAAGAAATAGACTTAATGCCGTCGAAATATTACAAAGAGTAAAACAATCATGTCCCCACTGTAAGAAATTAGGTGTCAAGCGTCTTGCGGCAGGAATATGGCACTGCGAAAAGTGTGGTGTACAATTTGCAGGACACGCATACACACTAAATAATAAATAAGAACTTTTAAAAACACAAAGACTAAATAAACTCATGGCTCAATACAAATGTTTCAGATGCAGTAAACAAACAACAAACAAAGTTCTTGATAAAGTTTTCAATTGTCCTCATTGTAATTCAAAGATATTCTATAAACTCAGAACACACATAGTTAAGATAAAGGCAATTTAATATGGAAGCAGTAGCAAGACAAAAAATACAAGACTTGCAGATTTTAGAGCAAAACCTTCAAAGTTTACTTATTCAAAAGCAGAATCTTCAGGCAGATTTGAATGAAACTTTAAATGCTTTAGAAGAAGTAAAGAAAACAACCGACGCAGTATACAAGATGGTTGGTTCTATAATAGTTGTTGTTGATAAAAAAAAGACTATAGAAGAATTAGAAGAAAAAAAGAAGCTATCTGAATTAAGAAACGATTCAATATCAAAGCAGGAAAAATTAATAGAATCAAAAGCTCGAGAGTTACAACAAGAAATCAAGAAACTTCTCGAAAATAAATCTCCGTCGACATCCAAATAGTTCTTTAGATATTTTAAAAGACGATAATGTTTATATACTGAACTGTTTAACAATATTTATGGTATTCGGATTAAAGGGGGTTTTTAACAAGTCACAATCTTCAGATGATTATATCGAACTTGATCTTAATCAAACCAAGGCCAGAAAGGAAAAGATAAAGATTCGTCAATTCACTCTGAAAAAATATGATGACATAAATGAGATTCTGGCTTCTTTACGTGAAGGTTACACAATTGCATTTATAGATATCAAGCAATTAAAGAGCAAAGACATCATTGAACTTAAGAGAGCATTAACAAAAATAAAGAAAACAGTTGACGCAATGGAAGGCTCAATCGCAGGCTTCGGAGACAACGCTATAATAGTATCTCCAGAATTTGCAGAGATTTACAGGGGTCCATCAGTTCAAGCAGGCGCCCAGAATGTTCCAAAAGATGATATGTTG
>JBBTAL010000096.1:0-6013 GCA_038044225.1 Nanobdellota archaeon | reverse complement strand
TTGCAGTTATCTATCTGTCCAACTGCGACGCAATGTAACAATATTAACGCAGTTGCCCATATCTGTATAACTGTACTAAACTGTCATCCATACCCTGCAGTTATCCATAAAACAGTTATCCCTTCGGCTTTCTGCGATTTATAATAATCTCAGAAACTTCCATATTTCGAGGCAAGCGAAGAAGAGAAAGAAGTAAACTAGCTAAATATTTAGGGTCCATATATCCTTCTTTAAACACTCCATGACCTCGCAAATTTGAGTTAAACCCTCCAGGATGAAAACCAATGACGCGAACGTCATCCTGTTTTAATTCAGTTTGTAATGCTTTAATAAATCCAAGAACTGCATATTTAGTCGCCGTGTATGCACCATTGCCTGGAAAATGATTAAATGATGAAGTAGACCCTACAACAACAATATCACAATGATTTTTCTTAATCAAAGGAAGCAATCCATTCACAAGTTTTATAGATGCAGAAATATTAATTTGAAAGAGATTATCTATATCAAAATCAATAGCACCTAAGGCAGCATCAGGCATTATACCAGCATTCAAAACAAGAACATCAAAATCAGAGTGTTTTTTCTTGATAAGCTCAATAACGTTCAACACTTGTTTATCATCTGCAAGGTTCACAACAACATTTTCAAAAGAACTTTTATTTCTAGATAAATTAACTATATCAATTCCCTCTTTTTGTAACAATTTCCCTATTTCTAAACCCAATCCACTACTAGCCCCAGTAATAATTGCCTTCTTCACAAGAATAACTAATTGGTGCTCTTTATTAATGTTCTCTCCTCAAAATTCCATAAAGGCTTTTCAATTAAACATTTATAAAATCATAATCAAATAACATATCATGAAACAAACAATAATTATAGAACACCTTGAACCAAAAATATGGCCTTGGTGTAAAATAGAATACAAAAACATGAGCAAACTAATTCAAAAAAGAAACCTATGGTTTACTAATATACATGAAAAAGCCAACCTCTTAAAGAAATTAGGCAAAGTGTCAAAACAATCAGTAATAAACCTAAATCTAAAAAATGTCTGTGTTCTTGACCCAGATGCCCCAAAAACACTAAATCTAAAAGAATCAAAATCTTTCAAATATTTTATAATAGGAGGAATTTTAGGGGACTACCCTCCTAAAAAGAGAACTAAAGTAGAATTAACAAACAAACTCAAGCAAGCAGAAGTAAGAAACCTAGGGAAAAAGCAATTCAGCACAGATAACGCAGTATATGTCCTAAAAGAAATAATAAACGGCAAGGAACTAAAAGACATTAAATTCAAAAACAAAATAATAATCAAAATAAACAACATAGAATCAGTAGACCTGCCTTATTATTATCCAATAGTAAACGGAAAACCTAGAATAAGCGAAGAATTAGTCAGTTATATTAAAAACAAAGAAGATTTCTAGTTTAAATCTCACTCATTCTTTCAATACTCTAATAGTTTCTCTTTGCACCTTCAAGATTAACTCTTTTATCCTCTTTAATTGTTGTAAATCTATACTCGTCTCAACACCATAAGTTGAAATCTCTCTGCTCTCCCTTATAGTCGGATTAGTAATGTTCTTTTCAACATCAAGAGTATCAAATTGATTAACTAAATCTTTATCTAAATTTAATTTTCCTTCATTTATTAAAGAGAGTAATGCAGTTACCGTACATGCTTGATTCTTAGATTCATATCCTTGCTTAGCAAGAATTGCTAAAAAGCAATGATAGATCGCATAAAAACCTACATTCAAAGCCCAATCATATAATTTTAGACCTTCGAGCGTCTGCACAACACTATAATTATGCTCCGATTTCTCAATATGTTTTTGTGCCAAATTCAAATTAGGAATTGCTTTTACAAGTCGTTTCGAATCTTTCAAACACCATTTAAGATGCTCATCTACTTGCGACATTTTAATATAACCTCCACATATTTTTCAGGATTATAGAATACAATATTATTGGAAAGCATATTATAAAAAATTTCATTTCCTTTATTTAACATGATATCTTTCATAGTGATATCTACATATCTTATTGGTTTTTCAACCAATTCAGATTTTCTTATTTCATCTTTTATTTTTGTAACTTCATCTAATTTTTTTGAAGAATATAAAAGTAAAATATCTACATCGTTAAAATTCTTATTATTTATAGATGAGCCAAAAACCAAACCCATTTCTATATGACTTTTAAATTTTTTCAAGCTATGTAACAAAACATCAAGCCATTTAGGAAATTCATCCATCTCCAAGCTCAAC
Organism: Nanobdellota archaeon; assembly: GCA_038044225.1. GTDB lineage: Archaea > Nanobdellota > Nanobdellia > Pacearchaeales > GW2011-AR1 > SICU01. The sequence goes on along the minus strand of JBBTAL010000096.1, from coordinate 3,737 downwards.
ACGTACTCTATGAAGTTAACGGCAAGACTATAACCATAATTATATGAAAAAAGGAAAGAATTGCCTATTTTTTCTTTAACTAACAGTTTTTTACCAGTCAAAACATTACACAATTTATTGATATGTGTATGATTTAGATTCAATACTTTTGCTAATTGTCTAGAGTTATATCTATCTTTATAGTGCTTAAACAGATATTTAGCTATCTGAATTTCAATCTTTGTAAACTGTATGCTGTTAACAACCATATGTATTCTAGGAGAATACACTATATATAAACTTTACTAATTTCTAATCTCCAACGCCTCTAAGTCTCGCTTGTGTAACGAGGCTCATATCAGCTATTTGGTGAGCAGGAGTATTTTTATCAACCACGGATGCATCATATAAAGGATCTTCCAAATGATCAACAAGTCTAGTATTTGAATTATGATAAACCTCAGCTTCTAAAAGACCTCTAGTAACATATCCGATTGATACAGAATCTCTATATTCTCTAGTACTAGTAGGCTTTTCCACAAAAATATATGGTCTACACTCATTATTCAAATTAACAAAAACTCCATGCGCTAAACCATTATTAAATAAAAAATCTCTTACATTCGGACCTTTAGGATTATAATTAGCCATATTTAATTAACATTCTTCCAATATTTAAACAAATAGATAAATTGAAACATATATTTAGCTACAATCTCTACAAACAACCTGTCTGCCCAAAGAATCAGTTAACATAAACCTCTTATTCTTAAAAGCCTTACACTTAACACAAACCCTTCCGCACTGACGGCAAATCTTCCTTCGAGTAACAGAACACTTCTGGCGCAGACAAGTTTCACAAGAGACTTTAGCACAATCTTCACATTTAACCCCACATTTACGACAAACTAAATGATTACCATTACACAATATAATCTCATTCAACGAAGTCTTACAAATATCGCATAAAGGAGATGTAATTTTATTCTTTAGTGGATCAAAACCAATCACAACAAGTCGAGTAACATTATCAGATTTAAAAAAAGCCTCAATAGAATAAATAGGATAAAGCATAATTGTAGTATTAATCAATTTAGTGTTCAAACGCAAAGAGTGCTTCTTCTGCTCATTTTGAACAAAAAGTTCCTTCTCGCTAACAAATTGCTGTTTCTGCACGTTCAAAACGGCAGGGTCTTTCTGAGACTTAGAATTTAGTCTAGAAAGCTGTTCATCAATCTCTTTAACTCTCTGCTCATAATAAGAACTAACTCGCGCTATCTCTTTAGAAAGATTATCATCCAGCAAAGATGCGATAACAGATGTCCGTTTATTAATCGCTTCTTTAATATATTCCTTAGCAACAGAATAATATTCTCTTAATTCGGTAATATCAATATCCTTCTTATTTAAATTAGTTGTAGTAAATGCAGATAAATCAGGTTTAACAACAACACCATTATCTATAAAAACTTCGTTAACAAACCTTTCCTCTTCATTAAGATATTTATATGTAGTCTGAAAAGTAAACTTAAACAAGAAATTCTGATTAATTGAAGCAGTAGCCTTAGAAATCACACAATCATGTAATTCAAAATTCTTTCTAATAAAAGAATCAATCTGTATAGGATAATTTAAACATAATAAAACAGAATCTCCTGTATCTTCAAGATAAGACTTCATCATCTTCAGAAGATAACTTTCAGATGTTATCAGTTCAGCATTAGGAGAAGCAAGAGATTTATCAAAAACCAATCTATACGGTTCATTCTTACCATAGAACTTCTGAAACTTTGCAGGTACAGAAGTAACTTCTAAAAAATCTCCGGAATCATTAACACCAGCACCAAGCTCTTTGAAAAACTGCATACTAAAAGTCTTCAAGGGATTATTTTCCATCAAACACCTCTGCAGTTGCATTCTTCGCATCAGTATACTCCTTAACTCCACTCTGAATAAGTTTACTTATCGCTTCAACATCTTGTGCAAAAATCTCAAGATTATTCTTAGAATCAATAAAAGAATCCATCAACATCTCTTCTATCTTACTAAGTCCAGCCTTACCATTTCCATCAATTCCTAAATTAAACAATATCGTCGGCAATTCTCCTATAACTAATCCAATACAGCACATTTTATTTATTATTAAATCTACAACATGTTCTTCCATTGTGTCTTTCGTAGCCAAACTGTAAATATACATATCTCTTGTCTGCCCTATTCTGTCAAGTCTTCCAATGCGTTGTTCAACAGACATCGGATTCCAAGGCAAATCATAATTAATCAAAACATTACAAAATTGAAAGTTAAGACCTTCAGCACCTGTTTCAGTGCTAATCATAATCTGTGCATTATTCTTAAAATCCAAAATCCTTTCAGTTTTCTCCTCACGAGAAAGCCCACCAACAAATTCTACAATCTTAAGATTAAAAGGAATAAGCTTCTCAACAATATATTTTAAAGTTGTAGGGTGTTTAGTATAAAGCAAAATCTTAGCATTAGCATCTTGTTTAAGTGTCTTATCAACAATTTCAATTAATTTTTCAATTTTAGAATCTTTTTTCAAAACACTATAAGCATCTATAATTTCCTGAGCAAGCTGACGCGTCTCGTTATGATACTTATCGCTCTCAGCAATCTTAGTAAGAGACTCAACAGCAGAACGAGACGAACTAGTAACTTTAGGGAGTATAGCATAAATTATTAATTTCCCGCGCAATTCATCACCATTAGCAGCAAAATACTTAGTCTTAAGCAAATCACATATCGAATCATATATTCTCTTTTCTTCAGCAGTCAAATGTACAACTTCTATCTTAGGAATTCTTTTTTTATATTCTATTCCAGTCTCCTCTCGCCTTCTTCTCAACATTACTTCCTGTAAACGCCTGCGTAATTCAAGAGGATTGAGTGGACGACGCTTATTCCCCCTAAAAAGAAATTTTTCTCTAAACTCTTGTATCGTCCCTAAATGTCCTCGTCTAAGCAAATGAAGTAAGTTATATAACTCTATTAAATCATTTTGAAATGGCGTCGCAGTCAAAAGTAAAAAACGTTTCTTCTGCATTCTATCGACGAATCTCCACCTAGTCGTGCTACGCTGTTTTAATTTGTGAGCTTCATCAACTACAAGCAAATCCCATGCAATATCATGCGCCTTCTCATGTCTAAATTTTCCTAATTCCTTATCGAAAGTCTTAACTTTATCTACAGAAGCAATAACTAAATCACTAGAATCCCAATCGCTCTCATTTTCAATTATTTTAAATTTAATATTAAATTTCTCATCAAGTTCAGCAACCCACTGGTCAACAAGAGACGGCGGAGTAAGAATCAAAACCTTACTAACGAAGCCACGAACAATACATTCTTTAATTATCATTCCAGTGGTTATTGTCTTTCCCAAGCCAACTTCATCTGCGAGTAAAGCCGAACCATTCATCTCCCTAAGAATGTGTAATGCCCCTTCAGTCTGATGCTTTAATTTGTAAGTCAAATTATCTTTTATCAAATCATAAGAAACCAGTTCATTTAATTCCGTATTCTTCTCAAGATTAATTGCCTCAACCTTTAAACGAGCAACATCCGCAGACCCAAATCTCTTTTGTTCAACTTTCTCAAGAATAACTTCATCATCATCGGAAAAAGATTCATCTATTATTATTCCCATGTTTAATTTCTTCCCCTTAATGCGAGTGAAGACGAGCTGAGCAAATTCTCTGAATTTGTGATTGTGTTGCGACTTGTTCGCAACTTCAGAT
>JBBTAL010000095.1:0-1241 GCA_038044225.1 Nanobdellota archaeon | reverse complement strand
AATTGGGTGTTTATTGGGCTGATAATACTTGCAGTGGCGCTTTTCTTTAAGATTACTTCATTTAGATATGAGAAATGGTGGACTTATTCAATAGGAATTTTATTTATTTTTATTTTATTTTCATTTTTTAATGTTGTGAGAAGTAATGATATTAATCTTTCTACATTTGAAGGTTTTATTTCTGGGTTGAGGTCTTATGCTTATTGGATTGTAGATTTTGGAAAGACTACTGCAGGTATTACTGGAAAGGCTTCTTTATTTGACTGGAACGTTACAAATAAAACAGGTTGAAAATATGAAATTTTTGTTAATTTTAATTAAGGTTTTTGTTATAGGTGCTTTGCTAATAATAAGTAATCAGGACTTGTCTATAAGTGACTCTTCTAATCGAGAGCATTTTATTAATGAGTATTTTTCCTGGGTTTCTAGTTTGTTTGAGAAAGGTCTGTCAATTACAAGTTATGTGATTAAGAATGAGTGGCTTCCTGGAGCGTCTTGACTTTTAGGTTGTTGCATACAGAGAATTCTGATAATTAAATCATAATTTGTTCAGAATTCTCTGATAGGCAATTCTGGATGTAGTGTGATATAATCAACAGAATTGCCTATATCTAAATCTACCCAAGGGCTCATTTTCTTCTATAGGATTTCCAAATCTTTGTTCTACAAGGCTTTTGATTAACCTATATGTTTTTGATGCATTCTGTTTTTTTATATGAGTATATAAATGGTTTACATTTAATCGTTTGTTGGGTTCATTCCATTGGTTTGTGTCCCATAGCCTTAGTAAGCTCAGTGCTTTTTTTTCAGGTTCGTTTGTTAAATCGGCTATTTCTTTTCCTAGGTATTTCCATGAGCATGTACAACTTCCATCTCCTGGCTCTACGCATTCAAAGCATAGATTTCTTTGATTATGGCCTGCTTCGTGTAGTTTTCTTGTTATATCTAACCCTAGTTCTCTAAATTTTGAAAATCTAGTAGGGTCTTTTCCATTATACAAAACTACATATAAATTGCACATGAGATAATAGATTTAATTGGGGTGTTTTTAATGGTTTGGGTAAAGCCTCCGGCGGGGATTGAACTACAACTTCTTTTAGACAAAGAAGTTCTAGGAGTCCAGAAAACTATGGATGATGCTTTGCACTCATGGGCGAACTACGCACAACACGACGGAAATTGAATGGATTTTCAATCCATTAAAAGCCTCCGGCGGGGATTGAACCCGCGACCTCGTCCTT
>JBBTAL010000094.1:0-9552 GCA_038044225.1 Nanobdellota archaeon | reverse complement strand
AGATCCTTATAAAAATGAGGTAGATGTGATAATTGATAATGAAAAGGTAGTTCCTATTGAAATAAAGTATGGTGAAATTAAAGACTTGAAAGGCATTAGAAGATTTATGGATTTATTTAGAATTGATGAGGGGATAGTGATCTCTAAAAATCAGGAAAGAATAATTAAGGAAGAAAACAAGAAGATTATTATAATTCCTGCTTGGAAATATTTTTTAGAAAGGTCTAAAGACTAATAATTTATGTTTTTTAATCAGTTGAAAATACCTTTTATCCAGTCAATTATTTTACTGAAAAAAGATTTATTTGAGCATAAGTTTTCTTTGCATGAATTGCTGATGCATTCAAAATCGTTTGTGCATGATTGTCCAGATAATGATTGATTGATGTATTTTCCTTCTGTGTTGCAATATTGTGTACTGTTTATTTGACCTATAATCTCACATTCTTTTATTGTTGTGTTTTGAATGATTTGAGTTTGATTGATTTCTGTTGTATTTGTGATATTTGTTTGATTTAAATTTGTGCTGTTAGTTGTGTTTATAATTTCTGCTACTTGTGTTAAATCTCCTGTTCTGCAAGTGCTTACTTTTACGTTAGCCATATCGGAAGAGCCTCCTGTTAAGGTAATTCCATATTGCTTTGAATTCATAGTAATTATTTCTGAACTATTTTGATTTGTGTTTAATGTTTTTTTAGTGTATCCTACTAATACTTTTATTATTGCTGTTGAACCTGTTCCTTCTATATTTTCTATTTTTACATTAAGCCCTCCTAAAGAAGAACAGTCTCCTATTTCTAGTTCTTCTGTTGAGCCACTTAATGTAATTATTGCAGAATCGCTAGTTGCGTTTGAATATTTTATTGTACTGTTAGATTGTTTGAGTTCTATTTCTGAAATCATTGTATCGTTCTCTAAAGTAATAATATTGGAGTCTATGAATAAAATACTTTCAATCAATTTTTGAAATCTATTTTCATAAGAATCACAGACTCCTATTTTTAATCCTCTAATGGATTCCACTTTTCCCTCAGATATTTCTTCAGAATCTGTGCTAATAGAACTATTATCAGAACAAATATACTGGATAGCACTTGACATAGAAATTTGAATTAGAAAGCTAAATATAATCAATAGAAACAACCATTTTTTCATGATCTTATAAGGGTTAGATGCTTAAAAAACCTTATATATCTTGTAATACTCTCTTGACCAAGAGCAGTGAATGATGACTGAATTTAAACTTCCGGATATTGGAGAAGGAATAGCTGAAGCTGAAATTGTTGAGTGGATTGTTAAAGAAGGCGATTTTGTAAATGCTTATCAGAATATTGTTAAAGTTGAAACTGACAAGGCAGTTGCTGACTTACCTAGCCCAGTTACTGGGACTATGCTTAAAATAAATTTCCAAAAAGGAGATAAAGTTAATGTTGGTGCTGTGCTTTGTGTTATTGGCGAGAAAGGAGAGAAAATTAGCAGTAAGATTACCAAGATTGAAAAAATAATTGATAATAGAATTAATAACAAAGTTGTAAATCAAAAAATCGATGCACCACCACGCACTAAAGTGCGTGGTTTGATTGGTGCTCGATTTTTGGATGCTCGAAGTGTTCCACGCTCTAAAGAGCGTGGTTTTCAAACACTTCGACATAAGATTGAGAATAATTTAAAGATAGAAGGGAAAGTTATTGTTTCACCCTCTGTGAGGAAGTATGCTTTAGACAATAAAATTGACTTAACTAAGATTAAAGGTTCTGGAACTGATGGGCAGATATTAATGTCTGATTTAGATAAAAATGGGTTTTCTAAAGTTACTGAAATTATTGAGACTTCTCCTAAGATTGGAGAAATTGTTTCTCAGAAGAAATATGACCAGTTTGGTTATGTAGATTATATTCCGTTTAAAGGAGTACGAAAATTAATTGCTCAAAATATGATTAAATCACTAACTCAGACTGCCCAAGTTACTTCTATGGAAGATATTGAGGTTAGTAAACTTTGGGCAATGAGATTGAGAGAGAAAGAACATTTTGCTCTTGAAGGAGTTAAACTTACATTCATGCCTTTTGTTATAAAGGCGTTGATAAAATCTCTTGCTGAGCATCCTAAATTGAATTCGCATATTGATGGCGAGAATATAGTTATAAAGAAATATTATAATATTGGAGTTGCTGTTCAGACAGATGTTGGTTTAATGGTGCCTGTTATTAAGATTGCTGAACGCAAAAGCATTTCTGAAATTGCTAAGGAAATTGGGGACTTGGCTGAGAAGTGTCGAAATAGAACTATTGATGTCATGGATTTGAAAGGTTCTACTTTTACAATAACTAATTATGGAAGTGTTGGTGGAAATTATGGAACTCCTGTAATCAATCCTGGAGAGGCTGCTATTCTTGGTTTGGGAAGGATATTTGATAGGGTTGTTTTAGACAGTTCTGGAAAAGTGAAAAATGTCAAGATTTTACCAATTTCATTGACATTTGACCATCAGATAATTGATGGTGCTGAGGCTAACGAGTTTATTATGAGTTTGAAGGGTTTGCTTGAAAATCCTGAAGGATTGCTGGAGATGGGTTAGAAGAAAGGAGATTTAATTATTTAAAAGCCATTTCCATAATGGTATAAAAATAACTTTGCTTTTTATGTCAAACCATTCAATTTGTTCTTCAGATTCATAATTGGCAGTAATGATGAGAAGATTAGTGCAGTTTAGTTCTTTTCCTGCTTTTAATAAAGACCTAATTTCTCTTTTCTTTGTTTCTGCATCTCCAACATCATAACAAACTTGTATGAGCTGTTTTACTTTAATACCTTCTTGTATCGCAAAATCAACCTCTTCTTGTTGTTGATTTTTCCAATAAAAAAGTTTTAATTTGTTGTCAATTTCTTTTTTCTTCAACTCTTGAGCAACAACGTTTTCATATAACTTGCCTAAATTTTGACTTGTTTTAAATGCTTTGGCATTGATGAGTCCGTTATCTATACAGTATATCTTTTTATTAAAAGTTATTTGTTCTTTTACTTTATGAGAAAACCTTTTTACGCTAAAGAAAATGAAAGCTTCTTCAAGATAACCAAGATATTTTTGAATAGTATGCACACTTTGTATTTTAACCACTTTTGATAGATTAGTATACGAATATTCACTTGCACTATTTGATAGAATATAGTATGCTAGTTCTTCTATCTTTTGTGGAGATCTTATTCTATATCTTTTTACAATGTCTTTATAGACAACAGAGTTAAAAAGTGTTGAAAGATATTCTCTATAATCTATATTTTTTATTAATGGCTCTGGATACCCTCCATTTACCAAATATATCTCTAATTTCTCTTTTATTTGATGAGAAGTTAACTCTTCTTGGTCTCTTTCAATATATTCTTTGAAAGAAAATGGAAAGATGCTTATCAAGAGATGTCTACCAGTTAGATGAGTTGCAAGTTCTTTACTTAAAAGATTTGAATTGCTACCAGTTATTATTAAGTTCATTCCTTTTCTTTGTAATCTATTTACAAACAATTCCCACTTCGGAAGATTCTGAATTTCATCAAATAAAATATATTTTGGATTATTATATACTACATTCATTGCTTCAATAATAGAGTCGTATTCTTTTATTTCAATTAATTGTTCATCGTCAAAGTTAACATACCCAAACTTTTCTTGTTTATTAAGAAAATGAAGTGCAAAAAAAGATTTTCCAGCCCTCCTAGGACCAATAATTACTTTGATTAATGAATTGTTTAGTTTATTTATATTTGTTTTCCTTTCTATATAAGGTTCCTTAAGTCTAACACCTAATTCTTGTTTTTGTGCAATTAAGATATCTTTTATCATGAGTTTTATGATGCACAAAAGTATTTAAATTTATGCATTATGATGTATCTATTAAGAAGAATGAAGTTTTAAGATGTGCTGAGGCTGTGGAGTTTATTGAAACTTTGAAAGGATTGCTTGAAAATCCTGATGGGTTGCTGGATAAAGACTAAAAATTCTTGAAGAGGATTTTATTTTTTATCCTCTATCAACATCTTTTTATTTGTCTTTTCTTCAGGCAATTCTTTATAATTTACCTTTGTTGATACTTTTGCTCCAGTTCTTTTTTCAAGCTCTTTTCTGGCATTTCCTGCGACAGTTCCACCTTCTATAGATACCTTCTCATTTTCAGAAAAACCTTTTGCATCTTTCCTTTTTGCGATTTCTGTTGTTGAAGCTTCGCCAAGCATAGTAAAAATAAGTTCTAAATCAGTCATGTGATCTCGTAAGTTTTCTTTAGGATTTTTAAGTGATTTGAACCTCTTGTATTCTGTCGGAGTCATGCCAAATGTTGCTTTACTTATTTCAGATGTTAAAATTGCATATTCTACTTGTTCTTTGACACCTCTTTTCTTCCATTCTTCAGTTAATTCATCTCTAATCGCGATACCCCTAATTCTTTTTTCAATCCATTCATCAGAGTATCCTTTTTGTTTGTATATTTCACGCATACGCTTTGCGCCGAGTTCAGGGTTTTCTATTTCTTCTAGGCGTTCAAATCCAACTTTTGCTAACCATCTTTTGAATGGTTCTGCTTTAGGAGAGGGAATAGATTGAATAAGACGTAATACACCCATTGTATTCCAGCATTGCATCATCTGTCTTCCACCTGCTGTATCAAACTCTATTCCGAGGGGGGGTACAAATTGTACCCCTCCTTTGAAAATGTCATTTAAGGCAGTGTCTCGGCTTCTCAATCTTTTTAGATACTGAGATGGATCTTTTGAGTCTGTAAGCACAGCCACAATATCACTTATAACAAACCACCATTCATCATGAAGCCTTACTCTGCGTACTGTTTTTTCTTCGAATAAAATTATTTCATTCATCATATTATGTAGTTAATCCCTATTAAATGCTTTTTGTAATATTGATTTTTTGAGTTCTTCTAGATTATTCAATTTTTGCCGAGGCTAACTAATTTATTCAGACTTTGAAGGGATTGCTTGAAAATCCTGATGGATTGTTGGAGAAGGGTTGATTAATTGAGTTTGGTGTATAGCAAATACAAAGTTTAATAATACCTAAAATTTAAGATTATGAGTGGTAATATTTATTGATAGATATTCTGATTCTAAGCAAGCTGAAATTAGATTGGAATTACCTCAAGGAGAATGTTTTATACATGCTAGTAGACATTTTAGCAATGTTTTTGGTGAAGATAGGTATGATGTGAGCGTTATTGTACCTTGGTATGGAAATCTATTTTATACTCGTGTTGATGGGTTGGTAATTTATGAGGATATAGATATTGAAAGTTGGCAAGCTATTATGAATTCTTCAAACTCAGATTTAATTGCCATTATTAGAAAAGCCCTCCCGACAATCAAACAGGCTAATCGCGATATAGATCTTGAAATATAATCAATTAAATGGGTCTGCAAAACATTTAGTAATCAAAAAATCTTCTTATGTTTTTCGTAAAGATTAAATATAATCTGCCATTTAGCCGATTATGAACGAGAGGTTTTACTTAGACACTTCTATCTGGCTTGACTTTTTTGAGGATAGGAATGAGCATAACTTAAAGAAAGGTGATTTTGCTAAGAACCTTATTTCTGAAATAGTTGAAAATGGAGATAAAATTGTTGTATCTGAAGTTATTAAAAATGAATTGATTGGATTAAAATTTTCACATTATGACATAGAGAATCTATTCTTCCCATATAGAAAAATAATTATCCTTGTTTATTCAACAAAAAAACAATTCGGTAAAGCAAAAGATATCTCTAAAAAGAGAAATATTCCTTTGTTGGATGCCTTACATGCAATTTTAGCCAGAGATTATGGGGCGATTATGGTAACTAGAGACAGACACTTTCAAGAGTTATTAGATATCATAAAAAGCAAGAAGCCTGAAGAAATTATTTGAATTTTTCTTCATATCTTTTTGCTAGTGCTTCTCTTACTTCATGTAATTCTTCGTCTGTCGTTTTTCTTTTTGAAGAACCTGCAAGACGTTCTACTGCTTTTAGCATTTCTTCTTTTTCTAATTCTTTTACTTTTTCTCTTACCGCTTCACGGATAAATTCAGATATTGTAGCATAATGATGGCGTTTCATAATTGCTTCTAAGAATTTGATGAAATCACTTTCAAATTTGATAGTTACCGGTTCCATTGTAGGACTAAGTAGGACTAAGTATTATTTAAATTTTTCGTTTGCCTTATTTGATGATTAGAATTAAATATGCCATTGTCTTTTAATATTTATGGTGATGCAATTAGATAACTTCTTTATGCCTGGCTCTGTTGCTGTGATTGGGGCTTCACGGAATTCAGCTAAGATTGGACACGTTATATTAAAAAATATTGTTGATGGAGGCTATCGTGGGCGCGTTTTTCCTGTAAATCCTGAAGCAAATGAGATTTTAGGATATAGATGTTATAAGTCTGTAAGTTCTGTTAATGAGGAAATTAATTTGGCTGTGATTTCAGTTCCTGCTGAATTTGTTATTCGCGTTGTTGATGAGTGTGCTAAGAAAAAAATTAAAGATTTGGTGATTGTTACAGCCGGATTTGGTGAAGTTGGGAATAGTAAACTTGAAACTCAATTGAAAGATAAATTAGATAAGTATGGAATGCGTTGTATAGGCGTTAATTGCCTTGGAGTTTTTGATGCATATCATAAATTTGATACTTTATTTTTACCTCGTTACCGTTTGACTAGACCTAAGCCTGGAGGAATTAGTTTTGTATGTCAAAGTGGAGCTATAGGAAGTGCCGTTCTTGATTTGTCTGCTTACAACGGATATAGTTTTTCTAAATTTGCAAGTTATGGAAATGCGACACAGATTGATGAGTCTGATTTAATTGAATATTTACTTCATGATGTAAATACTAAAGTTATATGCTTGTATGTTGAAGGCATTAAAGATGGAGAGAAATTCTTTAATGTTTTGAAGGAAGTTACTAAGCACAAGCCTGTTGTTGTTTTGAAAGGCGGGCTGACTGATGCTGGAATTAAAGCGACTGTTTCTCATACTGGCGCTCTTGCTGGAGATAAAGATGTTTTCTTTGGGATTTTAAATCAGACGGGAGCTATTCGAGCTGACTCTCTTGAAGAGATGTTTCATATTGCTGCTTTGTTCGAGAAGAAAGTTGATTTTCAGAATAATAGGATTCAAGTGATTACTAATGGGGGAGGATATGGAATTATTTCGACTGATGCTATTTCTTTATCTAAACACTTAAAGATGGCTGACTTAAGTTCTATAACTGTTTCTGAAATTAGAAAAAATACTCCTACGCATATGAATATTGGGAATCCTCTTGATTTACTTGGTGATGCGACGACTGAGCGTTATAGGATTACTTTAAATTCGGTTCTTAATGATAGAAATGTAGATGGAGTTTTGTTAATCGTACTTTATCAAACTCCTTTAATTACTACTGAAATAGTTGAAGTGATTACAGAAGCACATCATAACTCGAAGAAGCCGATTATTGTTGTTTCAACTGGTGGGGAATTTACTGAATTATTGTCAAAAAGTTTAATGGAGCGAGGGATTCCTGTGTTTAATTTCCCAACTGAAACGATAACTGCTTTAGACAAGGTCGTGGATTATGAGCTGAGGCATAAGGGGGTTAAACCAGTAAGCATTGTTAAAGAAAAGAAAGTGGAAAAAGTAAAGGTGAAGAAGGCTAAGACTAAAAAAAGTAAAGAGAAGTAAATTATTTAAAGCCATTATATTGTCTGAAATTATGGATCTTCAAGAAAAGCTATATCATGTAGAGTTAGATAGAAGAAGAGAAGAACTTTCTGTGCTTTATCCAAAGGCTTTTGTAGAGATTCCTCAATCAGAACTCGATCTTGAAAAGTGAAAAAGATGGCTTTTTAGACTTGAAGGTCAGTGGAGAGAATCAATTAGTTGTGATTATATGCCAGACCAATTGTTTAACCAACAAAGTGGAATAGGTGGTCAATTTGGACAATTCAGTTTCTCACATTGCAAATTATATAGATCTGATGGAATAGAGAGCACTGGTAGAGAAGAAGATATTAGGGGAGGGAGAGGATATCTTATAATAGACCATGATGATGGAATAGTTGATAGCCACAAGGTGCAAGTAATAGCTGATAATTTAGGAGATTTTCTAAAAGTTAGACAAATCAAACATAGAAGACTTAATTTTAATAGACAACTCCAGCAAATTCTAGTTTATTCTACTCTTTGAGAATTGGAACTAATTAATAAATTGACGAGACACTTAGTAAATTTATTATTTATTTGAGAAAAGGTAAAGTATTGATTTTATCTTCTTCTTGAGCCAATAAGATTTCTATATCTACTGATTCGTATTTCATTAATTCTTTAATTTTTCTTATTTCTTCTTTAAGCTCGTCATCGGTTTTATGAAATATTTGAATTAGGCAGTTTGGATTAAAAAGCGAGAGAACCAAGGCATTAACTTTTTTCTCACTTCTGGCAAAGGTAATTATTTTATTTTTTATCTCTTCTGAAAGATTTTTGATATTTAAAATAATTATTGAATAATTGTAACCTAATTTCTTCATAGACAAAAATGCTTTGCATCCTAAGATTACTCCATCTTCTTCAAGCTTTTTTAGTTTATATAAGACTAATTCTGCAGACATACCTGTTTTCTTTGCAATATCAATGATTCTTATCCTATTATCTTCTTCTAAAAGTTTTAGTATTGATATATCCTTTTCATCAAGTTTTCTTTCTTTTGTGTGTGGATAGACAACAGAGAATAATGGTTTTTGTTTATCATAAAATATCTTTAGAGAATAAAACTCAGCCAAATAAGGTTTAACAACAATATATTCTGAAACTGGTCCGCTTTCATTATTTATTAGATTGGATAGGAATTTGCTCATTTCTTCTTCACTCTTAAAAATAAGATTAGAAAATATATCGTATCTTCCAAAACATTCAGCCCATGAAATGCAATTTTTAGTTTTTTCCATATTTCTTGTAAATATATTGAGGGAGGAAAACTTTTCAAGTTTTATCAAGAGTAGTGCATAAATTGGATATCCTAAAAGACTATAATTTAACATAGTCATGAATTTTTTTATGTATCCTTCTTTGATAAATTTGTTAAACTTATATTCCACTTGTATTCTGCTTAATCCTGTCGCTTTTGCTATTTTTGTGAATGGTTCTCTATTGCTGTGATATAAGTAACCTAACAACTTCAAATCTTTTTCATCTAGTTTCATGATAAACGTCTGTTTTATTATATTAATAAGCTTTTCTATGCTAAATATTTAGTTTATTAATAAAAATAATGACTAATATATAAATAATTATTATATCTTGGTTTGATATGGAATATGAAAAAAGCATAGACTTCGAAGAAATGACAAGAATCGTTGCACGATTAAAATATCGTGCTAGCGTGGCTCCCAATATTAGTGGCGTTGCTTTGGCAGTAGGTTTTGGAAGAGGAGGATTGCCAGAAGGGACTCCTATAGTTAGACATTCATACAGCGCTAGCGTGGCTCCCAATATTAGTGGCGTTGCTTTGGCAGTAGGTTTTGGAAGAG
>JBBTAL010000093.1:0-5867 GCA_038044225.1 Nanobdellota archaeon | reverse complement strand
GGAATGATAAGCCAGATTATATTGTTATGAGAAAATTGCATGCTGTTGCCGGAGAATCTGGAAGAGTTGATGAGGCTGTGGCTCATGAGGCTGGACTTGATAAAGAGTTTTTTTATGAAGGTTACAAGGATAGTGTTTCACTTGTTGAATTAGATGAAGAACCTGCTCATTCTGTTAATGAAGAGGCACTTAATACTGCTCTTACTGTTGCATTGCTTTTGAATTGTGAAATTTATCCTGTTACTCAAGTTATGCGCAAAACTGTTATTGATGGTTCAAATACTTCGGGATTTCAACGTACTGTGCTTATTGCTCATGATGGGAAAGTTGAAACTTCATTTGGAGATGTTCGTGTTGCTACGGTTTGTTTAGAGGAAGATTCTGCCCGAGTTATTTCTCGTGAAAAAGATAAAGTTGTATATCGTTTGGATAGATTAGGAATTCCACTGGTTGAGATAGCTACTTATCCTGATTTGCGCAATGCTGAACAAGTTAAGGAGTGCGCTCTTAAATTGGGAGAGATATTACGTGCTTGTAAAGTTAAACGTGGAATAGGAACTATACGTCAAGATGTCAATGTTTCTATTAAGGGGCATGACAGGGTTGAGATAAAAGGATTTCAGGATCCTAGAATGATGATTAAGACAGTTGATTATGAAATTGAAAGGCAAATTATTGATTTGAAAAATGGAGATATAGTAGGGGGAGTTAGGAATGCTTTGCCTGACGGAAAAAGTGAGTTTTTACGTCCTATGCCTGGAGCTTCTAGAATGTATCCTGAGACTGATTTGTCACTTTTACGAGTTGGTCGGGCTAGGATTGATATGATTAAGAAGAATTTGCCTAAATTGAAGACTGATATTCGTGACGAACTTCGTAAGAAAGGTGTTTCGGAAGATTTGATTGAATTAGTTTTAGATAATTCTGAATTGTTTGATGAATTTAGTACTTTACTCGAGGTTTATCCGACTGATGCTAATTTAGTCGCTAAGATGGTTACTTTGTGGAGACAGGAGTTTGCAACTAAATCTGGGAAGTCTTTTAATGAGATTAAGAATGTTTTAAGTGAGAAAGTTTACGAAGAAATACTTAATGCTATAAACAATGAGAAAATTGCCGTTTCTGATGTGAAACCTGTTTTGATGAAGGTGCTTTCTGGAGTCAATGTTAAAGATGCTTTGAAGATTGAAAAGGTTAGTGATGACAAAATTGAGAAAGAAATTCATTCTATGGTTAAAGATAAGCCTGGTATGCGTGCTAATGCTTACATGGGGATGTTAATGGCTAAGTTTAAGGGAAAGTTAGATGCTAAGAAGGCGATGGAATTGATTGGAAGGGTTCTGGGAAATTAATCTTCCAATAAATCTTTGGTTGTTATTATTTTGACTATTTGTTGATTTTTTAGAGCTGAGTCATTTGTCCATAAGGCACATTTATTTTTATATGCAAGAGCTAAAAATTCAAAATCCTCTTCATCTAAATTAGCATTACTCACATTCTTAATTACCTCAGCATATTCTTTTTTTTCAATAAAATCTACATTATCTTCTAACTCTTTTAATAACTCGTTAAACTCTTCCAGACTAATCTTTATTTTTTTACATATCTCTTTAGAATATTTTATTAGCTCTTCCTTTGCTTTTTCAGACGATAGCAAGTTATCTCTTAAATTTATTATTAATTTTCTTGTTATCGACTCTTTCCAAAAGAAACTGAATAAGATGTTTGTATCAACAACTATCTTCATTTTTTATTTTCTCTTCCTTTTCTGACAGTATCTACAGCCCAATCATTAAACCAGCTTTCTTCTTCAAAGTTCTTTAGCATTTCCTTTTTCCAAGCTAACCTTTTTATTTTATCCATTATTATTGTTCTGACTAAGCCAGACCAGTTTATTTCTGGAAACTGTTCCATTTTTTTCTTTATATCTTCTGAAATTGATACTGTTACACTTACCATTTTTTTATGTAATCTCGTTTAAACATTAGATTACGTTTTAATATTTAAATGTTTGTTTTTTGATTTTTATTATTATTGGAGAGCATCTTAAAAGAAAGTTAAATATTATGCTTGATTCTTCTGGAATAAGAATAGATAAATAGGGTTTTGGGCTTATAAGAAATGATTAAAAACTTAGTTTGTTTGTGTTATTTATGAAAAGTCAAAATAATAAGTTAAAAAGAGAACTTGGACTTTTTTCAGTTACTGTTGCTGGTGTTGGGATAATACTTGGTGCAGGGATTTATGCATTAATAGGACTTGCTGCTGGGGAGACTGGGAATACTATATGGCTTAGTTTTTTGATTTCCGCTGTTGTTGCTGCTTTTACTGGATTAAGTTATGCTGAATTAAGTTCTATTTTTAAGGACGATTCTGGAGAATATGATTATGTTCGAGAGGGATTTGGAAAAAAGCTTGCTGTTTTTGTTTCAATATTAGTTGTTCTTACAGGAATTGTTAGTGCCGCTGTTGTTGCATTAGGATTTGCAGGTTATTTATCTTCATTGATTTCTATTAAATATTTGTATGCAGGGATTGGAATTATAGTTTTAATGACTTTATTGAATTATATAGGAATTAAAGATAGCAATAGGTTTAATTTGATTGCTACATCTATAGAGTTTTTAGGATTGTTGATAATAATATTTTTGGGTTTTGGTAATTTTGGAAAAGTAGATTTATTTGAGATGCCCAATGGTTTTTATGGAGTGTTTAAAGCAGGAGCTTTAGTTTTTTTTGCGTATTTGGGTTTTGAAACAATAGTTAAGTTAAGTGATGAAGTAAAAAATCCACAGAAGACAATTCCTAGAGCCATAATTTGGTCTGTTATAATTACAACTATTTTGTATATATTAGTTTCAATTGCAGCTGTGAGTATATTGCCTGCTGATAAAATTGCAGGTAGTAAAAGTCCATTAGCTGATGTAGCTGCTTCTGTTTTTGGAAATCCTGCATTTATTATTTTAGCTGTTATTGCTTTGTTTTCAACAGCTAATACTATTTTACTTACTTTAGTTACTACCTCTAGAATGATTTATGGAATGTCTGAAAAGAAATCTTTCCCTAGAATTTTTGGTGTGATTGGTAAAAAAAGAAAGACTCCATATATTGCGGTTTTTGTAACTGGATTAATGGCTTTGATTTTGACTTTTTTTGAAGATATAGGTTTTGTTGCGGATTTAACAACTGCATTAATGTTTGCTACTTTTGCTTTAGTTAATTTGTCAGTTATAGTTCTTAGATATAAAATTAAAGGCGGACGTAAATTTATGATGCCTTTGAATATAGGGAGATTTCCTGTTCTTGCATTGTTAGGGATTTTGTCTTCTTTAGGTATGCTTGTGTTTAGTTTGATTAACTTGTTTTGAGTATAGTATTGTTTTTAAATAAGCTTTTTTGAGAATTGTGATGGGTTCGGTAATACAAAGTGTTGGGACTTATTTTCCTAGCGGGATTTTAACTAACCAGGATCTTGAAAAAATATTAGCCTTGAGTGGAGAAAAAACTTCAGATGAATGGATTGTTGAAAGAACCGGCATTCATAAGCGTCGTTTTGCATCAGGACTAGAAACTGTTGAAAGTATGGCTGTTGAGGCAAGTTTAGATGCAATTAAAGGACTAACAAACGATATTCCTCCAATTGATCATGTTATAGTTGCGACCAACACTCAAACTCAACCTTATCCTAATGTTGCAGGATTTGTAACAAGAGAATTACATAAAATCTATCCTTCTTTAATAAAAGAGAATGCTGGAGGCACTGACCCATATGGAGGTTGTGGTGCTATAAATATTGTTTTTATGTATGCTGATGGATTAGTGAAATCCAAAATAAAAAAAACTGTTTTAGTTATTGGAAGTGAGAAATTGACGGACCATGTAGATTACTCACAGAGGAAAACTTGTATTATATTAGGTGATGGGGCTTCTGCTTATATTATTAGTGGCGCTGATGATGAAGCAGGATTTAGAGGACATTGCGATAGTAGTAATGGTGCTTCTCGTGATGTGATTTATTGTAATGATCAACTAAAAGTAAGTTTACAAGAAGCTTTAGTGGCTGTTGCAGAAAATAGAACACCTAAAAAAGAATTTGGGAAAGTTTTACATATGGAGGGCATTAAAGTTTACAAGTACGTGACGAGACAATGGCAGAAGATTATTGAAGGTTTTGTTGATAATTCAGACCTTAATCCCGATAGAATTTCTTTTGAAGAACTGTTAGGTATTACAGGTCATTTGTATAATTTTAGAGGGTTTGAGGAGGTGGAAAAAACTCATCCAGGATTTTTGAAAAAATGCGGATTGACTGATAGGAGAGATGTAGAAGAGAATTTTTATAACTCTTCTAATGCCTCTCAGGGAAGAAGAGCTAAACAGCTTTTGGAAATAGTTTCACCTGGTGGTTATTTTTTTATGTATGGTTATGGTGCTGGATTTCAATCTTGCGCAAATCTTTATCGGCAACCCATTGATTTATGACTTTTAGGTTAGATGCATAATGCTTAAAACTACAACCTTTAGAAAAGGTTCTAGGAGTCCAAAAGGATTAAAAACGGAGTTTCTTTGAGAGATATATGGAATATTGGAAACTATTGAAAGATAGAAAGATGATTTCAAATGTTGATTCTAAGCATACTGGGAAAGTTGTTGTTGCTGGGTGGGTTTATGATCAGCGCGATCTTGGTAAAGTGCGTTTTTTGGTTTTACGCGATTTTTCTGGCGAAATACAGGTAACTGCAATTAAGAGTAAGTGTTCCAAAGATGTTTTTGATTTGATGCAGAAAGTTTCTCGCGAAAGTGTTGTTTTAATTTGTGGTGATGTTGTCAAAAATGAAAAGGCTTCTGGAGGGCGTGAAATATTACCTGATAGTTTTGAGATTCTTGGAAGTGCAGAGAATCTTCCTATTGATGTTTCTGATTTTTCTAAAACTGAATTACCTAAAAGACTTGATTATAGATATCTTGATTTTCATAGACGCAGGACACAGGCAATATTTAAGATTCAACATACTTTATCTACTTCGTTTAAGGAATTTTTTGTTTCAAGGGGGTATATTGAGATGCAACCTCCTTGTTTGATTGGTGTTGCTTCTGAAGGCGGTGCAGATGTGTTTAAAGTTAAATATTTTGAGAAAGAAGCTTGCTTGGCTCAAAGCCCGCAGTTGTATAAGGAAATGATTGCTTGTTCTATGGAAAAGACTTTTATGATAACTCCAGTATGGAGAGCTGAGAAGCATAATACTGTTAGACATATTAATGAGATTCGTCAAATGGATATTGAATGTGCATTTATGTCTCAGATGGATGTGATGAAATTAGAAGAAGAAGTTGTTAGATTTATGGTTGCTGAAGTTATTTCTAGAAACAAGTCTGAGATTGAGTTACTTGGTTTGAAATTAAACGTTCCTAGTGCTAAATATATTTCATATGATGATACTATTGTTTTGCTTAAGAAGTCTGGAATTAAGATTTCTTCAAGAGATGATTTGAATCCTGAAGCTGAAAAGAAACTTGGAGAGTTATTTCCTGAGACTCTTGTGTTTGTTCATTCTTGGCCTGCTTCTCTCAAGCCGTTTTATATAATGCCTAGAGGTGCGGATGTTAATGCAGAATATTCTGAAGGATTTGATTGTATTTACAGAGGAATGGAAATTACTTCTGGAGGGCAGAGAATTCATTTGCCTGAATTATTGATTGCTAAAATTAAGCAGAAAGGTTTGAAAGTTGAATCTCTTAAGGATTTTATAGATTCATTCAGATTTGGAGCTCCTCCTCACAGTGGCTGGTCTATCGGTTTAGAGAGATTGACAATGCTTTTGTGCGATTTGGATAATGTTAGAGAGGCGACGATGTTTCCTCGTGAT
>JBBTAL010000092.1:0-2066 GCA_038044225.1 Nanobdellota archaeon | reverse complement strand
CTTGTTGTTTATTTGTTATATGAATAATAGAAAAGGGATTGAGATGGCGGTGTCGACGGTGATATTGATTATTATTGGCATTGCTGTGCTTATTGGGTTGCTTTTGCTTGTTATGAAGGGGTTTGACTTTTTTAAAGGTGGAACTGAGCCTATTTTAGAGACTCAGGAGATTGAGGCAGTTAGGCAGGCTTGTAATATATTATGTAGTGCTGGAAATGAATTTAGTTGGTGTTGTAAGAAGTTTGATTTGAATGGAGTTAATGTTTCATGTATTGATAAGTCATTTAATTCTAATTGTCGTATAGATTGTTCTAAAGTTGTTTGTAATTGATTGTGTAAATTATATAAACTATATACTTTATTGATTGGGATGGATGAAAAAGTTAATCAAGATAAATCTTTAGTTGTTTTTCATGATAAGAAGATAAGAAGGACGTGGTTTAAAGAAGAATGGTATTTTTCAATAGTAGATGTAATTGAAGTGTTAACTGAAAGTCTTAATCCTACAGATTATCTAAAAAAATTAAGAAAAAGAGATTTTGATCTTGGAAATTATATAGGGACAAATTGTCCCCAGGTAGAAATGTCTACTATTTTAGGTAAAATTAGAAACACTTTAGCGGGTAATACTAAAGATATTTTTAGAATAATTCAATCTATTCCTTCTAAAAACGCTGAACCCTTTAAGCAATGGCTTGCGCAGGTAGGTTATGAAAGAGTTCAAGAGATAGAAAACCCCGAACTTGCACAAAAGAGGATGAAAGAACTCTATAAAGCAAAGGGTTATTCTGATGATTGGATTGAGAAAAGAGTTAGAGGCATTGCAATACGTGGAGAACTTACAGATGAATGGAAAAAGAGAGATATAAACGAAGATAAAGAATATTCTATTCTTACTGCTGAAATATCTAAAGCTACTTTTGGCATGACTCCTAGCGAGTATATGATGTTTAAAGGGTTAAAAAAAGAGAATTTAAGAGACCACATGGATGATCTAGAGCTTATTTTTACAATGCTTGGAGAAGCGTCTACGATAAGAATTGCGAGAAATAAAGATGCAAAAGGTTTTGTGAAAAATAAAGAAGTTGCAATAGAAGGTGGAAAAGTTGCAGGAATTGCAAGAGGAGAATTAGAAAAAGCAAGTGGTCAATCAGTAGTTAATCCTGAGAATTATTTAGATGTGTCTGAAAAGGAAAGAAGAATGAGACTTAAGAAAGATAAAAGTCAGATATCTTCTACAACTAATGAGTTATAGTGGATTCAAGTTTTAGAGCTTGAACTGAATATTCTAAGACTGCTTTTATGTCTTCTTTTTTTAATTGAGGGTAATTTTTCAAAATTTGTTCTATTGTCCATCCCTGTGCTAAGAGCTCTAAAATGAAGACTACTGCGAGACGTGTTCCCTTAATTATAGGTTTCCCAACTAAGATATTAGAATTTATTTCTATTCTTTCTTGCCATTTAGTCATTATTTTGTTTGTTTTGTTAATTATTTAAGTTTTTGGGTAATTTTTTATACTCTTATTGTTTAGGTTTATTATGTCTGATGATTCATACGGATATTTTGGTGGGAAGCGCAAGAGCAAGAATGATAAACGAAAACAACGCGGATATAATAAATATAAGAAGGGTGGGCAGTTTAGGACGAGAGAAGAAAGTAAGAAAAACTAGTTTTTACTATCGTCTCTAATTTTTAGATTGTATGTGATTGTTAAAAAATTGCTGAGTTTGGAGTTTTATAATGAAGAAATTTTAGCAATGTGGTAGACTTCAATAAACTATATAAGCCCCTTATATCCTCGTTTTTATATGCATTGTAAAAATTGTTTGATAATCTTTGTAATTTTGGTTTCTTTATTTGTTTTCTTAGTTCCTGCGGTGAATTCATTTGTTAATAACCCTTATGTTGATAACAAAGAAGTAAGTGAGGAAGATGTTTTAGAATTACTCAATGAAGAAATAAGAGGGTATATTGTTTCTGAAAAAGAAAAAAGTAACGGGGCATTTATTGAGCCTGAAGTTTATTCTACAATTGAAGAAAATGGAAGTGCGATGGTTATTGTCTG
>JBBTAL010000091.1:0-1836 GCA_038044225.1 Nanobdellota archaeon | reverse complement strand
TACAACAAACAGACGTGACCAGCTTGACTTCCGAGTTCAGAAAGGGATCGGGTATTTCCTGGTCACTATGGTCGTCTTCAGAAATATTGATAATCTAGGGTTTTTAAGCTTTCTCATTTGGTTCCAGCCAAGCGAATATAAGACTTAATCATTTTTTCCAATTTTTCTTTTTTTGTTGGATGGGCAAAATCTATTTCTTTTTGAAATTTCTCGAAGTTGCTTTTTCCATTTATAGGTAAGATATAATTTGTAAATATTTTGGAACCTACAATTTTAACATTTTTAGCAATTTTATTTGAAGAAATATTGAAATCTTGAATTAAAATTTCTTTAATCTGTTCTATAAATTTTAAGGAATTTGAAGATAGCGTAATGTCTCTTTTTAATTCATTAGTTTTTCTATAAACTCTTAATCCTACACAACCTTCATCGTCGTAAATAGATTGTAAAAGTTCTTTTCTTAAATCCTTGGTATTAATAAATTTTGGAATTTCTAAAGTCTTACTTCTATAATCCTTTAATAATGATTTTAAAAAATAGATAATTTCTTTGTTTTGCACTTGGATTAAAGATGTTCCTGAATTAGAGATTCCTCTTATTATATGAACTTCAGAAAATAATTTTAAAAGGTCTTTTTCATAGTTCTTAAGTAAATCTTCGTTCTTGTTAAAATAGGCAAAATATTTATTTGTCACACAACCATCTCCCATTAAGTGAGTAACTAATCTAGACAAGACTTTTAACTTTTCAGAATCATTAAGAATTAAATTATAATCCATTTGTTTTATAGGGGTCTAAACTATATAAGTCTTTCGACCCCTAAATTTATATAGGTAAAATGAGTTTACAAATTATGAAAATATCAAAGGTTAAATCACGAAAGTATAAAGAAAAAACATATTATAAATATCGCATAAACATCCCTGAAGAATCTCTAAATAAGGCAGGTTTTAAAGAAGGAGATGAACTCATTTCGGAAATAAGGAAAGGAATGATATTATTGAGAAAAAATGAAAGAAATATCTAAAAAAGAAGCTCAAAAAATTATAGAAGACTATTTTTCTGGAAATGAAATTGATTCTGAAAAAACTAGAAAAATAAAGAAACTTGCTATGGCTAATCGCGTTCGTCTTGGTGAGCATCGAAAGAGATTTTGTAAGAAATGTTATTCTGATTTAAAACTTGGAAAAATAAGAATAAACAAAATATATAAACAAGTAACTTGTTTGAAATGCGGACTTGTGAGTAGGTGGAAGATTAGCTAACTAATTGTTCATATCTGTCAAATCTGGTGCCTATGTGAATGATGCGTATTGCTATTTCTTCGGGAGATTTTAACATCCTTAAAATGGTTCCATCTCCGTCTTCCATCGGTAGTGTAGCTAATTCACTTTCGCTAACCCACCTAGGGGTTCCTTCTCTAGATGAAGTCTTTAACTGTCCTTGATAAACAGAAGTTTCGTATATGTGAACCATCCAATTATATTTTGCAGGTCTGCCTCCAAATGTACGTTCTGCGTTATCAAATAAAACTTTTCCCCTATAAATTAGATTGCAAATTTGCAAATTTGTTTCTTCATAAAACTCTCTTTTAGCACATTCTTCCAAAGTTTCTGCTCTTTCAAGTTTGCCTCCTGGGGGAGTCCATTTTCCATAAAGAAAGTCTTGAGGATTCTTATCTCTATAGATCATCAATATTTTATCTGCTTCGCTTAAAAAAACTAGAGTGGCTTCTTTTGTTTCCATAAGCGGATTCATAGAATATGGCTTAAACAACAATATAAATTAATTATTGTAGCCAAGTTTCAGGACTTTTTAAACTTAGATACTTCTTCT
>JBBTAL010000090.1:0-1043 GCA_038044225.1 Nanobdellota archaeon | reverse complement strand
CAAAAATAATTATTCCAAACGGCGTAGACTTACAACTATTTGATTATTGTCCTATAACAAACAAGAATGTCTTGTTTATAGGTAGGTTTAGCAAGGATAAAGGGATAGATATTATCACAAAACTTATTCCTCCAATAATGTCTGTAAAAGATGCTACCTTTACAGCAGTTTGTCCAGGTAGTCCTGTTAAAGGAGAATTAGGAGAAATAAGAGAATCTATACAAAAAATGCAGGACAAATATGGAGAAAGATTAAAGATAATAGATAAACCTCAAAATCAAGAAGTTCTTAAGGAGCTTTATAGAAATTGCCAAGTTTATATTCAACCCTCAAAATATGAATCTTTTGGATTGTGCATTTTAGAAGCAATGGCTACTGGAAGACCAGCAGTAGCATTTAAAGTAGGGGGAATTCCTGAAGTAATTGGAGACTCGGGGTTTGCCTTGACAAATAGGGAAGGGTTTATTTATAAAGTAAAAGAGCTATTGGAAAATAAGAGAGAGTGCATTATGATAGGGAAAAAAGCAAGTAAAAGAGCGAATAACTTTGATTGGAATTTGATAGCTCAAAAGACAATAAAATATTATGAAGAGGTGAAAAAATGAACGGAGACATTATTTATCCGTCATTATTAATAATCTCAGGAATCTTGCTGTCAACTATAGTGATAATCTTTCTTACAAGATTTTCCAATAGAATTATAAAATTATTTGAGCTCTATCCAGAATCAAGAGGCATATTAAGTCTCTCTTTAAGGATGGTATCATGGTTTGTGGGTCTAATCATATTTTTGCTGTTTTCAAGGTTAGCTTTACGAATGTGGGGTTTAGACTTTACAACAAAGTTCATAGAAGATATTATAAGCGCTTCCCCTAAATACATTTTAGCATTGCTCATTATACTTTGCGGTTTTTATGTTTCAAGAATAGTCAGGGAAAGGTCAAAAGATTATAACTTTGAATTTAAAAATAGAATGTTTCTTGTTATTGATTTTATTGTGCATATGACTTTTATATTTACTGCCTTGTATTCCATAGGAGTAA
>JBBTAL010000089.1:0-1970 GCA_038044225.1 Nanobdellota archaeon | reverse complement strand
CTTTAACAATAAGCCTTTTTTGTTATGCAAAAATAGGTCTCGGTTCAATCAACTGTTGCTTGAAAAATATTTATAAAGGGTTATATCTGATGTTATGAGTTATGAACAAAATTTTAATCGGATTGTGTGTGTTGTTGTTAGTAGGTATTAGCGCTCTTTTTCTTGTTCCAAATAATGAAAAGAGTATTACGGGCAATGCTGTTTTGAATAAAGATATAAGAGAAGGTGTCAAGACTTTCGTTGTGACTGGAGAGAATTTTAAATTTGTTGTTAATGGGGCAAGTAATCCGGATATTAAAGTTAACAAAGGAGATAGAGTAAGAATTGAATTTACCAGCACGAAGGGATTTCACGATTGGGTCGTAGATGAATTTGACGTTGCAACGAAGCAAGTCAGAGATAGTGATGGAATGACTTATGTTGAATTTATCGCTGATAAGATTGGCACGTTTGAGTATTATTGTAGTGTTGGACAACACAGGGCCAATGGAATGAAGGGAAATCTGATTGTTAAATAATTTCATATTTACTTAACTATTAAGTGGTAACCATAGAAACGTTTATAAACTGATAATTGGATTTGAAATTATGGTCGTTGAAAATGGAAATTTTCCTGTGAATGCAAGACACTTGTACCTTCAAGTCTTAAGAGGAGACTTGAAAACAGTTATCGAGATTCCTATATTTTATGATATTAAATTACCATTTATCCCATATACTTTAGATACTATGAAATCTCCTTTATCTGAATTAGATAGGGAAGATCCATTAAAAGTTGGTTCAATTCCAAAAAATCTATTAAAAGTTTTAAGGACAACGAGTGGAAAATTTTTTGAAGAGAAAGATCTTGAATACACAAAAGTTAGGAAAGCTTATGAGAATCAAAGAAAATCTGCTGGAAAAAATATAATTGGAAAAATATCCACTATTGGGGGCTTTGTTGGAGTTGGAGCCTCTGGATTGCTTGCAGGCAACGAAATGCCTCTCGAAGGATTATTTTTAGCAGTTCCATCAGTTGCTAGTTTTATAATTGGAGGAATAAGCTTGCTTGGTTTAGTTAATAGAGAAGTTCCAAAAGAGTTGCAGGAATTTGCAAGATTGAATGATGCCGCAATAAATACAGATAATTATCTTGGAAACATCCGCTCAAAATATTTACATCCCGATCTTCAAAGAGATGACTACTTAGAATTCTTCTGAAAAGGTTTAAATAGGATTTTAGCTTATGATTAATATGAAGAAGGTGATAAAGCGCATTGCTTCAAATATCAACACTATGAAGCTTGGTGATTTCAAGCCGTATGCTCTTGGACATGCCATGGGTATGATGAGTATGCTCGTTCTTGTTTTTTATGGATTGTTTGTTTGGTTTAGTAGTTATGATTCTGCTTTTATCATTGCTAAATATCCTATATCTTTTTCTTTTTTGGATTGGACTTTTCTATTTGGTTTAATTCAGAGCTATGTTATGTTTTACGTCTTGGGATGGATGTTTGCTAGATTCTATAATACGGTTTGATTTTTTTGTTTTTTAAAAAATTATAAAAATATTATTTAGAACTTGAATATTTCACAGAATGATTTAAGCCAGTATAAATAAACTGAGTATTTGTTACTCGCCACTCTTCTCCATTCAATTCAGCATTTATAGCAGAATCAAATATCTGTGGAGGACAAGCACTGCTAACAATATGATTGATAAAAGGAGACTCATAATCTGCGAATTTAATTAATCTGACAGGTTTAGTCAAGTTACAATATTTTCTTGGATCTTCTTTTATGACTACTGGAGCAGGAGATTTATAACTTCTTATTTTAATTGCAGGAGTTGGTCCTTTTGGAGAAAAAATTAAACTTCCAATTAGAGCTCCTCCTAGAAGTAATCCCACTAAATTATCTTTTTTTACCATTGTATTTGACGTTATTGATTGTTTTTATTGTTACTTATAAATCTTATCTGAGGAGTTCTT
>JBBTAL010000088.1:0-1663 GCA_038044225.1 Nanobdellota archaeon | reverse complement strand
AATGCCCCTGCCGGGATTTGAACCCGGGTTTCGGCCGCGAAAGGGCCGCGTCCTTGACCACTAGACTACAAGGGCTTCTACAACCTTTCTTTGAAAGAAAAGTTCTAGGTGCTAGATGTTTATCATCTGTGCCACAACTCTTGCGAGTTGTAGGAGTCAAAAGAATTATTTTAGGTCTTATGACTTCTGTATTAACTGTGAGTTTGATGCCTTTTAAACATTATTAGCTAAGGTTAATGGGCTTAAAACTTTATTCTCGAATGCAATTTTAAATGTTTTTGCTTTTTCATTGAGTGATAGTAAAACTTCATACACAAAACATAAAAAGTCTATATACTGAAGATTTTTATGACTATTGCGGAATCCGGTCAGAAGATTTGGTTACATGATTTGCTATTGCGCGCATTTCTTAAAAATGGTTTTGCCAATACTAATGGGAATAAGTCTTGGGAGATAACTGAATTACAATATCTTAGTTTAACGGATGATTTTGCTAAGGGGTTTCTTTCATTTTCTCATGCTCCTAAGTATCATAAACAGTTTTTTGAACTCGAGATTGAAATGATTCGTCAGTATGCCAATGTTATTTCTAAAGAGATAGGTGGATATAATTTTAATTTAATAGATATTTATTGTGGGGATGGTCTTAAATCTGTTGAACTTATTAAAGAAATTAATTCTAAAACTGACGGACAGGTTAAGATTTGTTATTGTCCTTTTAATGCTTCTCAATATCTTATAGACCTTGCAATATCAAATGTCAAGAAGGCAGGAATTTCAAATGTTGTTAACTATAAGCCTTTTTTGTCTGCTGGAGATGGGCGTTCTCTTCGTCTTATTGCTAATAATTTGAAGTCCGGAGAATTCAAAAAAAATGTAGTTGCTCTTTTAGGAGGAGTTATTGCTTGTTTTGAAGTTAATGAATATTTATTTGAATTGAATAGAGATATGCAACAAGGAGATGTTTTAATTATGGGCAATGGTGTTAGAGTTGGTGAAAGGCTTGTTGAAATTGATAAGTATAAAGTTGAATTTTTTCATAATTGGTTTAAGCATGTTATGTTGGGTCTCGGATTTACCGAGGATGAAATTGAATTTGATGCTCGTTTTGGCAATTCTCGTGTGGAGTTTCTTTATCGTCTGAAGAAAGAGAAAGTTGAAAAATTAGATGGTAAAACAGTTACTTTCAAACCAGGAGATGAATTTGTTGTGGCTGTTCTTTACAAGTATTATGCAGATGAATTTGATAAATTCTGCAAGATGTATTTTACAGATTCGAAGATATTTACAGATAAAGATAATGGTTATGCTTTAGTTGTTTGTAAGAAATAATTCATTCTACTGTTGCAACTATATGCATATTTGGAGCCTCAAAATTATATTTTTTGCTTTTATAAGCTCCAGAGTTTAGATTTATTTTTTGTGGTGAAAACTTATTTTGTTTTAAGAATTCTATTATTGTTTCTAAGTTGAAGTGATATAAATGAACCAATAAATGAAGTCTCGGACCTTCTTTAAGAGTATTTGGTATTCTTAAGACGATTATTCCATCTTTCTTAAGTAGCTTTTTTATTTTTGTTAAATATGCTTTTGGATCTGGTAGGTGCTCTAAAAGACTATACATTGCTATTGCATCGTAGTTTTCTGGTTTAAGATTCATTTC
>JBBTAL010000087.1:0-6689 GCA_038044225.1 Nanobdellota archaeon | reverse complement strand
CACAAGGACGCGGAGGATTTGGTGGACGATCTAGAGATGGAGGTCGTGGATTTGGCGGAGATAGAGGCGGGTTCAGTCGTGATAGAAATTCTGAGAGAAGAAGCGTAGAGATGTATGATGCTACTTGCAGTAAATGTAATAAAAAGTGTCAAGTTCCATTCAGACCTACCGGAAGTAAGCCTGTTTTTTGTAGTGAATGTTTTGGACAACAGGGCGATAGAGGAGATAGAGGAAATAGCTTTTCAAGAGACAATAACTTTTCTCATCAATCTAGTCCTACTGTAGACTTAAGTGGAATAAATGCTAAGCTTGATAAAATAATTGCTATATTGCAAGAATTAGAGCTTGATGTTGTAGATGAAGATATGACAGATTCAGATGAAGACTCTGAAGATGAAATTGAAGAAGCTAATTAGAAAAAATTAGTTATTTCTTTTTAGATTTTTTATTTACTTTTGCTTTCTTTTTTGGACGCTTCTCTTTTTGCACCATTTCTTTTTGTTCTGGTTGCGGAACTACTTGAAGAGATTCTGGTTGCTTGACTTGAATCTGAATTGTTTGGGGCGTCGGTTGTTGTGTTTGTACTTGAGTTGTCGGTATTTGAACTGGCGGTTGCACTTGAACTTGAGATTGTGCTGAGGCTACCTGAGTTTCTGAAGGTGTTTCTTGTTCTTTTGGTTTTGATTTGAACCACATTTTAATTATGCTTATTGCTAAACTAATTAATATTCCTATAATAAAATAGGCTATACAATTACCTACAATTGTTGCTAATATTGTTGTAAATCTTTCTGTGATTGTGCATTGAATTTCTGCCGTGTTGATGCAGACTTTTCCGAAAAAATTTGCTAAGTATAATCCAATTGAAGACATTTTTTCTAATATTTTTGAGTTTACGAAGATGTTTGCAATGCTAATTATTATTCCTAAAAATCCTCCTGTGAAACCTGCTTTTATGAAACCCATTTTGACGACCCTTTATATTTCAAATAATAAATAGTATAAAAATATAGCTATAGGTATATTTATATTGTGTTTTATACCTTTATTGATATGATAGATGAGAATTTTAAAGTAACTCCTTGGGATGTTACTGGGAAGATTGATTATAGTAAACTTATCTCCAAGTTTGGAGTTGAAGAGTTAAGCGATGATTTACTTAAGAAGCTTGATAAAATTGCTGGAAAGAATTTCATGCTTGATAGGAAGATATTTTTTGCGCACAGAGATTTGAAATGGTTGCTTGATGAATATTCTAAAGGAAATAAATTCTTTCTTTATACTGGTCGTGGACCTTCTGGTAAAATGCACATCGGACATTTGATGCCTTTAATGTTTACTAAATGGTTGCAAGATGCTTTTGATGTAGAGTTATGGATTCAGTTTACTGATGATGAAAAGTTCTTTTTTAGAGATAAGACTTATGAAGAAATACAGAAACAACTTGAAGAAGATATTTTAGAGGTTATAGCTGTCGGATTTAATCCTAAAAAAACTCATTTTTTAATTGATACTAAACATGCTTCGCTTCTATACCCTGAAGCGTGCAAGGTTGCTAAGAAAATTACTTTTTCAATGGTTAAGTCTTCTTTTGGTTTGGATGATAGTTCAAATATAGGGAAAATCTTTTATACTTCTATGCAAGCAGTTCCTGAGTTTTTGCCGTCGGTAATTCATAAGAAAAAAATTCCTTGTTTGATTCCGCATGCTATTGATCAAGACGCTCATTTTAGATTAACTAGAGATATTTTGCCTAAACTTGGATATAGTAAACCTGCTTCTATTCAGTGTAGTTTCTTGCCTCCATTGACAGGAATGGATGGAAAGATGGGTTCTTCTGATGGAGCAGCTATATTTTTAACCGATAGTCCTAAGGAAGTTGAACATAAAATAAAGAAATATGCTTTTTCCGGAGGTCGAGATACTCTTGAAGAACATAGAAGACACGGAGGAAATCCAGATGTTGATATTTCTTTTCAATATTTGAAATATATGTTTGAGCCCGATGATAAAAAACTTCGAGAAATTTATAATTCTTATAAGTCTGGGGCTATGACTTCTGGAGAGCTTAAGCAAATTACAATCGATAAGATAAATGCTTTCTTAAAAGAGCATCAAAGAGCGCGTGAAAAGGCTAAGAATAAGGTTAAGGAGTTTATGTATAAAATATGAACTCTTATATATTCGATTTTTTTGATTTTATTTTATCAGGAAATCTTCTTTGAATGGCTTCTAATTCTAATCTTAACTGATCATATCTTTCCATTATTCCAGGCATCCCATATATATGCATACTTTTATCTGGGGTAATGAAAACAAGTTGCCTTCTTCCAGGATATCCTACTGTATTTCTAGGTACAACTCCTTCAAAAAGTGTGCCTTCAAAGGATGTAACATTATAAGTCTCCTTAGAATCTTCTAACTCTCCGTAATAGCAACCAAATCTATTTCTATTTTCAGCTCCTTCAGTAGAAGAACCCACTATTCTTAATAAAGGTTTAACCATGATTTTCTTGGGAGATTGATGTTTTTAAGTCTTTCTATCTGTAACTACTTTATAGTTTATTATTATTTATTAATACAAGGTTTTATATTATCTGTAAGATATGGATATTTCATGAGTAGAAAAATTAAAGTCAAATTAATAAGAGATAGAGAGGATTTTTTAGTTGTGCTACCTGAAGATGTTGTAAGTGACTACAATATAAAAGAAAATGATGACTTTATTATTTTAATTAATAATAAAAATATTAATCTCACTAAACTAATTTAATTGCTAAATGAAAAAAATAACCAAAAAACCTGTGAAAAATAAAAACCTAAAGATCGCGATGTTTGGAGCTGGATGCTTTTGGGGAGTTGAAGAAGCTTTCCGCACATTGCCTGGAGTTATAGATACTGAGGTCGGCTACGCTGGTGGGACTGTTAAGAAAGCTACTTACGAGCAAGTTTGTTCTGGTGAGACTGGGCATGCCGAAGTTGTTGGAGTTACATTTGATTCTAAGAAGATAAGCTATAAAAAACTTCTTGAGGTTTTTTGGGGAATTCATGATCCTACGCAGATGAATCGCCAGGGGCCTGATGTTGGATATCAGTATCGTTCGGTTATTTTTTACTTTGATGAATATCAACGGAAAGAGGCAGAAGAGTCTTTAAAAAAAGAGCAAAAGAAACATGACCGAACTATTGCTACTTCTATTGAACCAGTTTCAATTTATGTTCGCGCGGAAAATTATCACCAGAAATATATCTTTAAAGGCGGAAAAGCTGCCTGCGCAATTTAAAAAAATAAAAAAAATAAAAATTTATTTGTTTAACCTATAAAGAATTGAGATTCTTTAAGAGTTAAAGGTGCTGATGCATCCTTTAACCTATTAATATACTACGTTCTTCGTCTCTCTTTTTAGATAGGTTTCTGCTTACTTGCATTAACTCTGGATAAAGATTTCTTGCCATTGTTTGTGTGAATCCAAGACTTTCCATTACACCCATGTAATCTCCCTCTGATAGACGACAGTTTTCATTCATACCAAAATATAAATGTGTTTCTCTTTCTGTGCGTTTTTCTTCTATCATTCCGTTTAATATAGATCCGTATTTTGGAAATTTCTTTGTGAATTCGTCTATGCCTTCTCTTGTACCTCGGGCTTTCTGTAAGTCTTCTGACTCTATGCGAGCATAACATCTTTCGCCTCGGTATGAGGTTTTATTGCCTAAATCAATGTCTCCTGCTAATTTTGGCTTTTGCCTTTTTAGCTTTCCAGACATGCTAGAGATAGGAATTTCTATTCTATCTGTTGCAATAAGCTGAATTACTTTTGTTTCAAGTTCCATTTTGTTTTTTGTTTTTCCTCCTTACACTTCTTATTTATGAATGACTTGGAGGCATAATGAATTTATGAGGTGAACTTTACCACCACATTAGAAAGAGTTAAAAATATAGAAAATATTGATATTTTATGGATTTGAAAGAAGCTGGATTGACTGGAAATGAAGATTTAGTTTATACTGCTCTTGTTGAACTTGGTTCTTCACTTGCCGGAAAGATTTCTCGCAAGACAGGGCTACATCGCAGAACTGTGTATGATGTTACTGAAACGCTGATACAGAAAGGATTTGTTAGTTATCTTTTAGAAAATAATCGTAGAGTTTTTACTGCTGTTGACCCTCAAAGAATTCTTGACTCGATTGACGAGAAGAAAAATATGTTAATTCCTTTTATAACTGGATTAAAACTGAAATTTAATGCTACTCGGAAAAAAGAGCAGACTAACTTTTACAGAGGTAAAAATGGGCTTAAGATGGTTTTTGATAGTCAGCTTGATTATCCTGAAATACTTATTCTTGGAGCTACGAGAGAAGCTTACAATGCAATGCCTTACTACTTTAAGTGGTTTAATGAAAGACGCAAACAAAAAAAAGTAAGAATAAGAGTGATAACTTCTGATAGAAGCATTCAGCCAAAGATGCTTTCTGAAACAAAATATTTGCCTGAAAAATATGCTAATCCTATAGTAATTAATATTTATGGAGATTGTGTTGCTATGATTTTGTGGGGTAAGAAGCCATTTGCTTTAGTTGTTCAACAAGAAGAGTTTGCTATAGGATATAAGAAATATTTTGAATTGCTTTGGAAGATTGCTAAGAAATAGATTTATTTTTACAAAAAAATCATATTATTTTTTTAATTAGTTCTTCTTTTACAATATCCTTCTTTTCGTCAGATAGCCGAAACAATAATTTTTTTATCATGTGTTCTGATATTGTAAAAATGTAGTTATAGAGATTTAGGATAATTGTGTTATATTTTGTATCCCAAATCTCTAATACACAATTAGGAAAACTGGGAACATAATCAACCTAATTGTGTATAAGCTTGATTATGCTGTCCACTAATGCTCCTTCTCTTTTTGTTAGGATAATGCCATTCATCTCAAGATTGCTTGTTATTGCGGCACAAACAACGTTTCCAAATTCTTCAAATAACACGAGAGCAGGACGTTTTTTAACTTCAAATGTATCTATATACTGAACTTCTGCAAGGATTACATCTCCGAATTTATGCATGTCAAAGTGTTTCAAACTACACAATTTAAGGCGTGAACACTTTGAGCATCCAAAAGTCTAAACAAAAAACTCAAAGACTTTTTGATTTTCCCATACTTCGTCTTTTTTATTATCCCAGATTTCTTTCATTTTTGGTTTTTGGATTTCATGTAAAAACTTGTCATATTGGTCTCTTTTTTTCAATTCAAGATATAGTAGAATTACTCTTTTTAGTAGTTCATTATAAGTTTCTCTTGGATTTTCCTTTGCTGCCTTAAGCAAGTCAATTATTTCTTTATTCAGAAGTATGGTGGATTCTTTAGCCATTATATATCAGTTATATATTGCCTATTTATATAACTTATGTTTTACTGAATTAGATAATTTTCAATAAATATCTAGAACAACATTTATTAACCTAAAATCTTTTTGTTAAATATGTACAAGAAGAAGATTTTAATAGCCTCTATTGTGATTATTGTTGCAATTGTTGCAATTAATATAATGGGTTCAAAACAAGCAAATACTAATACAAACGTTACTCTTGAGACTACTCAAGGCAATATTGTCATTGAGTTATATACCGGACAGATGCCAATTACTGCAGGTAATTTCGTTAAACTTGTCAATGAGGGATTTTATAACGGAGTAATATTTCACAGAGTTATTAATGGATTTATGATTCAAGGAGGAGATCCTACAGGGATTGGTACTGGTGGACCTGGATACAAGATAAACGATGAATTTACAGGGAGCGATTTGGATAAAAATAATAGAGGAACTATTTCAATGGCAAATGCAGGACCTAATACTGGAGGGAGCCAGTTTTTTATTAATTTGGCAGATAATAATTTTCTTGATGGAAAACATCCTGTTTTTGGTCGCGTTGTAGAGGGAATGAATGTTGTTGATAAAATCGCACAGGTTAAAACTGATGGAGATCCACCTAGAGGCAGTAATAGGCCTTTAGAAGAGGTTAAGATAATTAGTGCTAAAGTGATTTAGAAGTTTGCTGGTTGTTGAGAGTTGGAGAGTCACTTTCTTTTTTGCCTTTTTTGGGAAAAGAAGGGTTTTTAATGTTTATTTAGTTATTTTTTCTATGAAAGAGTATAAGGTGTTTCGCTCTATTAGTTTTCAAGAAGAAATTGCAAAATATGACAAAAATATTCAAGATAGAGTTGATAAAATTGAAGATAAATTAATATATAATTCTGAATACGGAAATCCTCTTGGAACAAAATGGTTTAGAGAATCAAGATTTGAAAATTACCGAATTTACTACTTGATTTATGAAGATTTGGGTGCAATTTATATGGTTGCGATAAGTGGTAAGAAGGACCAACAAAAGACAATCAATACAATTAAACTTTTCCTTGAATTTTTCAGAGAGGAAATAGAGAAATTAATTAGAGAAGATAATTTACAAGATGAAGAATCATAATATCTTACTTTACTCTGATTACTCTGCCCTCTTTAATGTCTTTTACGCTTCTGACTAATTGTTTTAATAAATCTATGTCTATATTTGCTTGCATTTTCAATCTTTCGTACTCATCTTTTGGTATGCTTATCATTTCCATGTTTTTTATCCT
Organism: Nanobdellota archaeon; assembly: GCA_038044225.1. Classification (GTDB taxonomy): domain Archaea; phylum Nanobdellota; class Nanobdellia; order Pacearchaeales; family GW2011-AR1; genus SICU01. Next base: position 51 of record JBBTAL010000087.1, on the reverse strand, counting down.
TACCCATCCCCTGCAGAGCAAGGATGAGCTCATATGAATATACTAAAGGGG
>JBBTAL010000086.1:0-3836 GCA_038044225.1 Nanobdellota archaeon | reverse complement strand
GCTCGAAGTGTTCCACGCACTAAAGTGCGTGGTTTTCAAACACTTCGACATAATACTTAGAAAAAGATATCTCTTCTTCAGATTCATCAGATACTCTATTCAATCGAGAAGAATTTCCAAAGTTGCCTATTTTAATTACCCCCATAATTTTAAAGATTTTACACTATTTATAAAACTACTTATTCAGAAATTTTTCCATTCGATCAAGAGCCATTTCAATTTTATGATACTCGGTAGCGAAACTACATCTAATATATCCTTCTCCAAAAGGCCCAAATTCAGTTCCCGGAATAACTGCAACTTTAGCCTCATTCATTAATTTGTGAGCAAACTGTGAAGAATTTTTAGAAAACGCAGATATATTTGAAAATGTATAGAAAGCTCCATTCGGCATCATAGTAAGAAGCCCCATAGAGTTTAATCTAGGAACAATAAAATCACGTCTTCTTTTGTACTCCTTAACCATTGAATTAATATATTTTTTATCAAGTGAAAGAGCTTTAACTCCCATAAGTTGAGAAATAGTAGGAGCTCCAAGTGTAATATAATGATGGTCTTTATTCATTTCAGAAATAAACTTTTTAGGTCCGGCGCAATATCCAAGGCGAAAACCGCACATAGCATAACTCTTTGAAAAAGTCTGAAATGTTAATACATTTTCAGCCATTCCATTCAAACTCGCAATAGAAATATGTTTAGAATCATCAAATAACATATGCTCATAAGCTTCATCTGAAAAAATAAGCAAATCATTTTCAACAGCTATGTCTGCAACTTCTTCAAGAACTTTACGAGAAAGCACATTCCCCGTAGGATTTCCAGGACTATTCAAAATAAGAACTTTAGTCTTCTGTTTGTTGATATATCTCTTAAGAACATCGGCATCAAGCTCAAAATTATTCTCGGCTTTCAGAGGAACAAAAACAGGTGTAGCACTAACCAAGTCAATAGCAGGAACATATCCAGCATATCCTGGCGAAGGAACTAAAACTTGTTCTGTAGGATCGACAGCAGCAAGTAAAGCAGAAAATATTGCTTCTTGACTACCACAAGTAACAATTACATTTTCAACACCAGTATCAATATTATTTTCTCGTTCAAGTTTCTTAACAATTGCCTCTCGCAGTTCCATTCTTCCTTGAGGCTCAGAATAATGGGTAGCCTTATCAAAAACTTTTCTTCCAAAAGCAAGCAAAGGCGCAGGAGTTAAAAAATCTGGCTCCCCAGGCCCAAGAGAAATTATATTTTTATCAGCAGCAATTCTCGCAAAAATTTCAGGAAACTCAACATGAGGCAATTGCAAATCTCTTTCAGATATATGTACCATCTTTTTCATTCCCCCAAAGTAATCTTGTTTTATATATCTTATTAGAACTATTATTCTTATAAGTTGCAGTTTAGTAAAGAATGAATGGCAAAGGACAATGCTTCGCAAGTATGGTTCAACCATTTTTTTCAATATGGTAAAAGCCCTAAATCCGAGAATCCTCTAACCTTAGGGTTTAGATTAATTGGCAATCCAGAAGAAAAAGAAAAGAGGCAAAAAATAACCTTACAAGTCCCGTTAAAGGTAACTTCAAAACCCCTACAGGAAGAAGAAGCTGAACAGTTAAGGAGTTCAATAATCTCAATTCCAGAATTTGCCAATTTTCCAATTAGAGAAAAAGACAATCCAACAGGGAATTCAACATACAAAGTTCTTGAAATAGAAGTCCCAAATAAAAGAAGTATCCTAAAGTTGCTTCCAGAAGAGTTTCAAACAGGAGACTATGACAAAAGATTTAGGTTTGGCTTCTTTCCAGAGCAGAAATTCAAAAGTCTTGATTTAGCTCAAAGAGTTATCCAAGGACATGAGCAAGATTACGAGCCAGATTTTTTAAGCGAGGATGAATTCAGAAGACTTCCATATGTAATAATAGATATAGAAAAGCCATTATGGAAAAAAGAAGATGAAAAAACATGGCTAAAGAGAAGAAAAATACTTCTTAAGTCAATAAAAAAAGAAAAATCTCAAGAAAGAATAGAAAGAATAAATTCTCTTATAGGAAGATTAGAAGATAAACTAACAACAAATATTGAAGGCGTTGGAGAAGCAAAACTCTTTGATGATTCATTAAGAGCAGATATTTCATTTGTAACCCCTATTTGGGTGGATGATGCAGGAGATGTAGAAAAAGAAATATACATTCTTGACCCAAGAGGAGAATGTCTCATTGATGAATATAATGGTTATAAATTAAGAAAATTCAGAACAGAAAGAGATTTAGTTTCAAGTCTTACTTCCAAATTCCATGAAAAAAGTCCGGTTATTTCAGTCGGCCACAATCAAGTCTATGACTACACTCAACTGCGTTTTGCGGCGGATTCTCATAAAGATATCTTTGATCCTTCGGTAGAAGGTCATGAACCAAAAAGAGATTTTGTAAGATCATTTACGCAAAGATTAAGAGAAGACTTAGTTTATTTAGACACAATGTGGTTTTCTTCAATATGCTTCCCATTCTTAAGGCAGAAAAGGCATGGAGACAGCCTTAGATTAGAGTCAGTTGCAAATTTTCTCGGAATTGAATTCAAGAAATCATTAACTCATGAGCAATTGAGAGAAGTAGAAGCAAGAAGACTTGCAGGACAGACGGAGGAAATAAGAAAAAAAGCGCTTGAAGAAATGTTAATTTACTCATCAACAGATGTGGAAGTCACAGCACAGATAAAAGACAAGCTGCCATTTGCACAAATTCTCACACAATTAAAAAGAGTTTTTCCTTTTTCAACATACAGCAAACTTGCCTTCTCACCAAATTCAGCAGCAGAGCAGAATGAATATGCTTATTTTAGAAAAAGAGGATGCCTACTTTATACAGGATTTTTTTCAAAAGAAAGGCTGGACGAGACCACATTCTCATCAGATTTAACAAAAAAGTGGAAAAAAGAACAATTATCATCAAATAAAATATTTAGGGCAAGAAGAGGCAAATATGAAAATGTGGCAGAATTATATTTGCCATTAGAAGACTGGATGTTTAGGTTTGCAGTAATGATTACAGGAAGAAATTTAGCAGAATCCTATGTGGAGTTAAGCAAAGACCCCGTTCAGAAAATGGCTATTCTTCAATATGTCAAATCTGTTTTAAAATCACCATTTACAGATTATTTTATTACAAGGCGCTACGAGCAGAATGCACTCCAGTCCGCAGACAAATTAGAATCCAAATGCGGTGTTTCAGACGAAGTCACAAGCAGGCTCGCGGCAAGTTACAGAAAAATAGAAAGAGGCATTTCCAGTCTTCTCCCAGATATTAAAGGAGAAAAAAGAAAGCTAATAGAGCCAATATCTGGACCAGTACAAGAAACTCTTTTCGCACTCAGACAAGACAGAGATTTAGATTGTTTATGCAGCCAATTAGCAACACTATACCTTATTGACAGAAACAGAGATGCCTTAAGAGAAGATCTTGTCCCCGCAAAAAAAGCAGACCTTACCAAAATAGTAAACGGATTCAGAGAATTTTCAGAAATAGCAAGAGTAGCAAATTTAGAACTAAACAAGGCATACTTTATTTCACAGACTCATCTGGCAGAAAGAGCAAAAGCGAGATTCTTTGCAAGATACGGATTTAGTTACGAAGATTTTCAGAACCATTTAAATTCATATTACCCTGCGCTGAAAGAAGATTTAACAAGAAGCGGCGCAGAATTCCTTGAAGCAAAAGAAGATTATATTTATGTAAGATGTAAAAGTAAGGACGCAGAAAAGCCAAGACTTACAATGAAGGTTAGATTCTTTGATACTTACGAGGTTGGTTAATTTTGATTTATTTTCTCTTGCCTTTCTTCTT
>JBBTAL010000085.1:0-1198 GCA_038044225.1 Nanobdellota archaeon | reverse complement strand
GCATCAGAATGTCTAATTGGACTTTCTTTAAAAGAATAAGTGACTGATGGACCTCCGACAACTACAAAAATCTCTCCGTTTCTTTGTTTGATTATTCTTGCCATTTTAGATATATATTCTTCAGTAATATAATTAGAACTAAGACCTACAACTTGAGGATTTAATGCTAGAATTTTTTCTATACTCTCTGAGATATTCTCTACTCTTGAGGAAACCATTTCAACTTCATGCCCTCTCTCATTACAATATTTACTAATAGACTGAATCCCTAACCCGTGTGGACAATGTCCTTCTTTAGCTCTAAAACTGTTTAGGACAGCTTTCATATATTTAGTATAAGGGGCGGATATATAAACTTTACTATTTTTTAGTGACAATTATCTTCCAATCCACTTGTTAAATTCGATTGCAAATATTTTTCTTTCTTCTAAAAAGTAAGGAAGAGATATTCTTTGTAAAGAAGGATCATAATATATAATTTTTCCATCAGTTACTTGTTTTGTGTCTTCATATCCATTCCAAGATTTGGTTACCGGAAAACCAAAAAGCTCCAAACTTAAATCCCAAGTTGGATCAACTTTCAAATCTTGTCCTTCTATTTCTAGCCCTAACAAATGATGTTTTTGCAAAGTCCCAGATTCTTTTAATAGCCTAGTTATCTCTTGTGGTATTGGTAAATCTCTCCAATCAAAAATGGCATCTAATTCCCTAACTTTGAAACCAATTTTATTTAATTCTTGCTTTAGTAAATCTCTTTTTTGACTGCAATTTGCATAATTTAAACCTAAACTTAATTCAACAGGGGAAGGATTTCTACATCTATAGCTAATTGATTGAACTGCTTCAAATAACTTAATTATTGGATTATTCATTTCTTTTTTGAATTTTGACTATATTTAAGAACTACCCTACTCCAATTTTTGAGAATTTAGCTTTTACTAAAAATATTCTAAATATTTTAAAAAATCTTTTTAAAATACGCATTACCACTTAAAAATTAATTAATTGAATTCTGAAATACATAAATGTTTAAATATGGATTTGTTATGTGAGACATAGATAATTTCAAATGTTGCTTTCGCATTTGTTATCGTCGGTAAAAAAGGGTGTAAAAAATAATGAAATTTGAGAATAACGGAAATGATGAATCTTCTTCTAACGTTGTTCCATTTGAATTAAGGCATGCTTCTAATTTTTC
>JBBTAL010000084.1:0-6201 GCA_038044225.1 Nanobdellota archaeon | reverse complement strand
TATTACCCCTCGTTTTCCCTCAAAAAACGATGCTCCCCCTTCTTCTTTTTTTACTTCTATTAAAGATCTAAGTTCCTTAACAACTTTGCTGAGCTTCTCTTTCTTTTCTTCCATCAATCTCATTATTTTTTTAGGGTCAATAGCTTCAAAATAAATTACTTTTTCTTTAATAATGGATGAAACTAACCCTTTGTTCGCTAATAGATTGAGGTTATCGTAAGTTGTGCTTCTTTTTACACCAGTTAGTTTGGATATTCTATTTGCAGTAGTCGCTCCTGTTTTTAATAATTCTATATAAATTTTTATTTCATTGTCAGATAGACCGAATTCCTTTAGTTCCTCGTACATCATATTCCTAATTATTATGACTATTTAAATTATTCTGAAGCTGTCGGTAGGCGACGGCTTATCTTTATATAAGTAATATTTTGATACCATTATATGATGACATCAAAAGAAGTAAAGAAAAAAGCTGAATTCGACGATGTTCGATCTACAATGTATGAAAGAGCAATCAAAGAATATCCCCTAGCAAGAGCAATGGATCTAAAGGCAATGCAAACCCATCTTTCTCCAGAATCTGGAGAGAGTGTAATAGGAATCGGAGAAGGAAATGGGTTCTTTTGCAAATCCATTTTGGACGCAGTTGGAGAAAATGGAAGATATACTATAATTGATCCTTCTCAATATCAACTTGACAATCTTAAAAATAGAGTTAATACCTCAAAACTTGAGATTGTAACTTCTGGTGCCGAATCTATGCCGATAAGAAAAGACCAATATGATAAGATTTGGAGCTTTGGCGCCTTCCATCATTGTCCAGATCAAACAGAAGCTATGAAAAGAATGTATCAATCTTTAAAATCTGGGGGAAAATTAGTGATTTGCGATGTCTTTCAAGGATCTAAACTCGCTGAGCACTTTGACACTCAAGTAGCTAGATATTGTAACACTGGACATGAAGTTAAATTTCTCTCTGACGCCTTCGCTAGATCTCTCTGCTATTTGGCAGGGTTTAAAGATGAAAACGTAAAAATAGAAGAATTACCTCAAAAATGGGTCTTTGAATCAGAACAAGATTTAGGCAGATTCATGTACAATCTTCATGCAACGACTTTTCTACCTGGAGATGAATCAAGCAAGATTGAATCAACTCTAACGGGATGCAAAGAAATTCTTGGTGTAACAAAAAATGACTCTAATCATTATGAACTAAATTGGCCTATGAAGGTGCTTAAAGCAACAAAATGAGGTCGGTAATACTCGGTGGAACTAGCAATTTAGGAAGATATGTATCTGAAAAACTTGAAAGTTTAGGATACAAAATAATAACTGTTAGTAGATCAAATAAGGGTCTTAGAGAAAGTTCAAATCATTTTTAGTGCGATGTTTCTGATAATAATCAGTTAATTCAAATTTTAGATAAGATTAAGAAAGAAAATACCACAATCGATAATTTATGGTGTGTTGCAGGTTATACACATCTTGCTAAAATTGAAGATCAAACTCAAGAAGTTGTTAAGAAGAATTTTGATAGAAACTTTACCTATGTTAAAACTGCTTTAGAAATGCTAAAGGGTAATTTAAGTAAAGGCAGTGATCCTTTTGTAATTACATTTGGAAGCCAGTGGTCTTATAAGTTTCCAAAAGAGTGTCCTGAATTAATCCCTTACTCTAATGCTAAAAATGCCCTAATGAAGTATACTCATGAGTTTGCATTAGCTAATCCGACAATCAGAGCAAATCATTATTGTATGCCTACAACAGATACTGTCACTTATAGAGAAATTGAAAGAACTCTAAGGGAAATGAATGACAAGAAACTAGTAGTAAGTCATGGAAAACCAGCAGACCCTGAAAAAGTCGTAAATGCCTTAGTAGCTCATGCTCTGAATTTTAAAGAAACTGGTAAGACGTTATTAGTTAGACCTGACGGATTAGTAGAATTATTGAATTAACTTTATTTATATTATCCTCTGGGCAATTTTCTCATTCATTAATCTTTTCTTTACACCTTTAGTTAAAAAAGTTAATAGAGTCGGGCAAGAGAATGTGAAATTAGTTCATGTTATTTCTAAGCCATAAATCTTAATAAATCCTTAATTCTTGTTTTTGTGATGAAAAGAGGGCTTAGGTCATTGCCTGAACAAACTGCAATGGATTTAACATTTAGAACAATTCCTTTAAAACCATCGGAAAAATATGTTTCTTTGCAATTTTTACCAGATACGATATGGCAAATATCTAGGCGAGATGATGGGATTTATTTATACCAAAATACTGGTGGCGAGTCGTCTCGAGATTATCTGTTGTCTAGTTCTAAAGATAACGGGATATCTAAATTAAGCCCATTGATAATAAAGGTGATGGAAAGACATTTCATCATTCCATATAATAATGAGATATCTGTTTTGTATTCGCCAGATGGAAATACTTATTTTAGACTCGGAGGTAGCAGAGATTTTATGGAGGCTAAAGAGCACCATTTTAGTTGTGGTGGGAGTTTGCATTTTGTTCTTTCATTAAAACCTCGGATTGAAAAACCGCGATTTAGTCAATTAGAATTATTTCCAAGAACTCCTGCTTAATCTGTTGATGGAATTGAATTTAATGGATTTAATTTAATATCTTGTGCATCTCTGAAATCACAAGCCATTACTTTGCCTTCGGCGTTTTTTATTAATGAGACTATGCTTAATTTTTTACCTTGGAGATTATTTTCAAAATTAATTTCTTCTTTTATAGACTCGCCTGCTTTTACAGCAACATTAATTGATTCTAGGTCTGTTTCTCCTAATGAAGGGTTTGTTATAATTAAACTAAATCCTTCTATATTTTCATCTCCTGAGTTATCTATTTCTAATATATAACCGTCCGCAGTTTCATATATTCCTGCTTCGATAACTACGCCTTCGCAATTTGGAGCTGGAGAAAGTTGAGTTAGAAATTCTTTTCCTGAAGAGAAAATTATGAATGCAATAGTTACTGTAATTGCTATTAGAAGTACTGTTGCAATTATTGGAGAAACCCCTTTTCTCATCCGAGTTATAAATTATTAATACTAATAAATGTGATGTTTTAGGAATATTTATAAACACTTATCGACTTGACGTTATATGAAGCAAGAGGTTGTTGATAAACATAGAGATAATAGTTGTGGAATTGTTGGAGTAGTGTTTGGAATATTGTCGATTGTATTTATTTTAGTTCCTGTTGTTGGACTTACATTGGGAATTATTGGACTTGTGTTTGCATTTAGACAGAATAAATATGCGAGTAATTCTTGGTCTAAGGCCGGATTGTGGTTGGGATGGATTGGAGTTATAGTCGGGGCTGTTTGGAGCATTTATTATATAAAAATAGTTGTTGAAGCCACTAGGGCTGCTATTGATTATCAGCAACTTCAAGCCGTGCAGGGAACTGCGGGATAAATAATTATGATGCGAAAAAATAGAGAGGGGGCTCTTGAACTTTCTATAGGAACTATTGTTGTAATTGTTATTGGGATGAGCATGCTTGTTCTTGGATTAGTTCTTGTTAGAACTATTTTTAAGGGTTCGACTGAAAGCGTTGATGCTTTGAATGACCAAGTCATGGGAGAGATTAGAAACATATTTGGTAAAGAATCTGGAAATCTTGTAATAAAATTGGGTTCAACTGATAGTATTAAGGTTAAACCTGGGGCAGACCCATTTAAAGTTGCGACAGGTGCGCAGCACCCTGATGGAGCTACTGCTACGAGAGGAGTTCTCCTTTACAAAGTTTATCTTGATGAAAAAAGTAATGGGAATTGCTTTAAAATATTAGGAAAACAAAGAGCTGAAAATATTTTTATTACCCCACTTAATGTTTGGAATGATTTTGATGAGTTTTCTGGGTCTAACTCTTTTGCTTTGATAGAAATGAAGATACCTGATGGAACATCTAGTTGCACGCAGAAAGTTTATGTAGACATGAAGCTTAAGGAAGAGGCAGAGGCAAATAGCGGAAAAGTGTTTATTCTTGAAGTTGGAAAGAAGGGATTGTTTTAATTATTTTAGAAAATTAATAGCCCATTAACTTAAAGAAATTTCAATAATCGAGGATAGATTTATAAATTAAAGTTACTTTTTTAAATTATGCAAAAGAAGGTTGAGTGGTATTTGGATTTTGTAGATTCGTCGTATAAGCCTGCTAAAGACGAGCTTATTGCTTTATTTTATTTTGAACCTGCTTCTGGGATTTCGGCTAATGAAGCAATGGGAAGAATTGCGTCTGAAAGTTCTACTGGAACTTGGACGACGCTGTTCAATATGCCTCCGCGAATGAATAAATTGAAGGCGCATGCTTATTCTCATTCTGGAAATATTGTGAAGGTGGCTTATCCTTTGGATTTATGGGAAAAGGGAAATTGTCCTCAGTTGTTGAGTGGAATTGGAGGAAATATTTTTGGAATGAAGGCTCTTGATAATTTGCGCTTGCTTGATATTCATTTTCCAAAAACTTATTTGAATAGTTTTCCTGGACCTAGACATGGAATGCATGGGATAAGAAAGATGATGAAGGTTTACAACAGGCCTATGCTCGGAGCCGTGCCTAAACCAAAGATAGGATTTACTGACGTCGAACATGCCGAGATTGGTTTTGAAACTTGGATGGGGGGTTTTGACTTTGTGAAAGATGATGAAAACTTGACTTCGACTAGTTTTAATAATTTTGATAAACGAGTTAAGTTAATTGCTAAGTTGCGCGATAAAGCTGAACATGCTACGGGAGATATTAAAGATGCTTACATTAACATAACTGCTGAAACTGATGAGATGAAAAGACGTGCTAAACTTCTTCATGATTATGGTTTCAAGCACGCGATGATTGACGTCGTGGTTGCTGGTTATTCTAGTGTTCAGACTTTGAGAAATACTCTTGGAGATTATGGAATGGCAATACATGCACATAGAGCAATGCACGCTATGTTTGATAGAAATCCAAAGCATGGAATGTCGATGTATATGCTTGCAAAATTAATGAGGATGATTGGAGTAGACCAAATACATGCTGGAACTGCGGTTGGTAAACTTATTGGAACGTCTGGAGAGGTAAAAAATATTAGTGATACTTTACGCGAGAAAAAAATAAGTGAAATTAAAAATGTTAGATTTGAACAAGATTGGCATGGATTGAAACAGGCTTTCCCAGTTACCTCCGGAGGATTGCATCCCGGCTTAGTGCCTGATTTGCTTAAGATTTTTGGAGATGAATGTGTTATGTTAGTTTCTGGGGGAATACATGGGCATCCTAAAGGAACTAGAGCTGGAGCAATGGCAACGCGTCAAGCTATTGATGCTGTGCATGAAGGCGAGACTTTAGAGCAACATGCTAAGTTTAATCCTGAATTGCGAGAGGCTCTTGAGAAGTGGGGCGGAATGAGACCTGTTTGATTTTTAGAGTTTCTTTATAGTAAAGTATGGGAGGACTCTAATAGTTAGTGTAAACATGTAAAGTTACTAAAAAGTCTTTCTACTTCATTTATGACTTGCCATTCAGCCCTTATTTGCTCTTTTAATACTTGCGCTGTTCTATATCTAATTGGCTCAATCCTTGATTCTGGAATGATTCCTTTTAGTACCAATTCTAAAGCACTTTTATTAGTTACTTCAACTAACTCATGATTTTTGTCATATATTGTGCAAGGCATTTTATTTTTCTCCTATAAAGCCAGAATAAAACCTTTTTTTAAATCTATCTTTTCTCGTTTTTCCTGCTGATTGTCTCTCCATTTTGATTTTCAGATAATTATTATTTCACAACAATAACTTACTACAAAACTTCTTCGAGATGTTCCAGCATATAGCTAAATTTCCTCTATTTCTTTTCATCATGTTTTAAAATTGTAATAATTACTACCTGTAAGAAGTAGGATAGGTTTTTATTATATTTATTATTGCTGAAAGTGTGGGACAAAATTCTCTTAAGAAAAAAATTGTAACAATTGGGCTTGCTGGCGTTCTTGCTGGCTGTTCTTCTTCAAGTAGTGTGAGTCAAGGTTTTTCATGGTTAGGACCAATGATTGGAACCATTGGCATAATACCTATAGCAGCAGAAAACTTTACACCGGTAAATGAGTGTTCAAAAAGTCCATTTAGTTTTTTGGAGATAGGTCCTGTATATATAGCAGACGCACTAAATAACCGTATACGTCTGCGTAATAGTAAACGCATAAAC
>JBBTAL010000083.1:0-2074 GCA_038044225.1 Nanobdellota archaeon | reverse complement strand
GAAGAAGTTTGAAAATTCCTTTGTAAATTCTGAATTATTCAAACTTCTCTATAGAGGTTTAGGATAAAGTTGCGAACAAGTCGCAACAAACTTACAAATTCTTTGAATTTGCTCATAATTGAGTTACATTTTGTTCCTAAACCTCTAATAGACAATTTGGAAAATAGGTAACGCAATCAACCAAATTGTCTATATCTATAAATTGATTAAATAGAATTATTTGATTTTTGAATTATTATTAAAATCTTGAGATTTGAATTCTTTGCCATCTCTTAATTTTTTGAGTTCATGTCTTTCTTTGATTACTTGATTTTGTAACTGCACTAATTTTTCTTCATTTTTTATCTGTTCTAATTCTTTTTGAAGTTCTGTGATGCGTTTTTCAGTGTCTATTGGATTTGAAGATATAATGTTTTGAGGAGTAACTTTTACTTCTATTTTTGATTGTTTATTTGGTTTTGATTTCATTTTATTTGGATTTGGTTCTGTTGGTGAATTATCGGTTTTCACTTTGCGCCTAAATATTATTAATAAAATTATTAATCCTAGGACTCCTGCTCCGACGTAGTAATAAATACTTGAGAATTTCCCATTTGTTCCAATAACAAAACCTAAGATGGGGCTTTTTCCCTGGGAAGATTGGTTTGTTAAAGAGGAGTTTGAATTTGTGGCGTTATTTTGAACAATAACTGGAGATTCAACTGGTTCTGAAAGAGTCAAGTTTATTGTGATTGTTGCAACACCTAATGTATAAGGTCCGAATTTCTTATTTAGAATGACTTCTTGAGTTTCATTATTCATAATAGAACCAGAAAGAGATATTTTATTGATTACTCCGTAATATGTAAATCTAAATTCTCCAAATTTTCTAGCACGACCTACAAATGTTTGTAGTTCTTCATTTGTGTCTGCATTTATTACAGCAATACTTAGATTTTGATAAGGCTCTGTTTTTATTACGATTTCAGATTTTTTAACTTCTAATCCTGCGACTATTCCGATGAATAATAAGGAAAGTGCTATCAAAGAAACAATTATTTTGACGTTACGCATGTAAGTTAGAATAATTTGGTATTTATAAGACTTTTTGATGTGCGATTAATAGTCTTGTTTAGAATAAATTATAAAACATTTGTTGATTGTGCTGATTTAATAAATTATTTCTGGGTTTTTAACTTGCTTATTTTTTCAACTTGATTCATATCGATGTCAAACTTTTTCTCCATAAATACTCCTTTGAAAGAATCTATAAATTTTTTATCTTTGACGACTTTTTCAAGTTCGCTTAAATTGTTTTGCAAGACATTTAAATTGCCTATAAACAAGAATTTTCTAATTATGTCTAGGTTTGTATCTTTCGCTAAAGCTGCGATGTCTCTAAAGTCTGTTAATCTTCCTGAATGTAATTTCATAACAATCAATAATTCTTTGCTTGGAACTATTGCTGTGACTTCTTTTTCAATTCCAATAATCTTTTTTTCTGATGAATTGTCTTTTAGTAATTTATAACTAAATGATGCGTCTGTTGTTCTTGAAGCTAAAGCATCAATTAAAATATCCACACTTGCACTATCTTTTTCGTAACGCATATACTTTGAATAATAGGTATTTTCAAGCTGTTTTTCTTTTGTTTTTGTGAATTTTTCTTTATTTAATATAGACTCACATTTATCTAAGTCTTCTGATTTAATTACTATATCTGCATCTACCGAGAACCTGTGCTTGTATGCTGATACTGCATAACCACCAACAATTACAAATTCTAGTTTTGAATCTATGAATTTTTGTAAGATGTCAAATATGGAGTTTTCTTTTGAGACTAAAGATTCCATTTATAATGTATTTGCCTCTTTGTATTTTATATTTAATCCTTTTTTATACATTTCGTAAATCATTTCTAATGCTGGTTGAAAATTGTATATGTTTTTTCTCATAAATAAAATGGTTTCTTCTAATGGTTCTATAAAGTAATCTTGTTTTTTTGTAGAATTAAATTTTTCTGTGATTTCTGGAGCATAGAAAACACCCTTTTTTGAGTCGATTTTTAAGTTTAATTTTTTAAGAGCTGACGCTC
>JBBTAL010000082.1:0-9103 GCA_038044225.1 Nanobdellota archaeon | reverse complement strand
AGAATTACTTTTATTTTGCCTTTTTCTTGTTTGATTTTTGCCTTGTTTAAATTTCCTAGATGTCTGATTCTTATTAGAACTTTATTTGTTTTTGGTTTGCCTGATGTCAAAGTGTATCTTGATAGAACACTTTGAGCATCCAAAAGTCCAGAAGGACTTTTTGATATCCAATTTATTTTTTTTATTTTGAATTCTTTTTTTAATAATATTTTATGGTTTTCTGGAGATACTATTAATTCGTTTTTCTTTATGTTTTTTTCTGCTATGTATAACTTGGATTTTACTTTGTTTCTATACTCGTTTGAGATTGTTGTTTCTTTGTTTTCTTTTAAACGCTCTCCGATTGTGTAGAACATTATTCCATTGTGTTTTCCTATTATTTCTCCTTCTGGGTTTTTTATTATTCCTGTTTTGTTTTTTATTTTTTGTTTTAGAAAGGATTTCATGTTAATATTTCCTACGAAGCATAGGCCCTTTGTTCCGTGCCTGTTCCAATTTTCTAAGCCGTTTTGTTTTGCTATTTTTCTTACTTCTGACTTTGTGTAATCTCCTATTGGGAATAATGTGTGTTCTAAGTCTTTTTGATTTAGGTTGTAAAGAAAATAAGATTGGTCTTTTGATTTGTCTTTTGGAATTTTTAGATAATATTTGTTTGCTTTTTTTATTAATTTGATGTAATGCCCTGTTGCGATTAGGTCACATTTATGTTTTTTTGCTTCTTTCCACAAATATGGAAATTTTATTGTTTTATTGCATAAGGAGTCTGGATTTGGTGTTAATCCTTTTGCGTATGCTTGGAACATTGGTTTGATTACTGTTTTGGCGTATTCTTTTTCATAATTTAATTCTATAAATTTTATGTTTAATTTTGATGCTATTTTTTGAGCTTCTTTTTTATCTTCTATATAACTGCATTCGCCCGTGAGCTTGTTTTTTTCTTCTGAAAAACAACGCATGAAAGCTCCAATTACTTCATAACCTTGTTTTTTTAGCAATAATACTGTAACTGCGGAATCTACGCCTCCTGAAAGACCTAAAAGAACTTTTTGTTTTGTTTTCATAATCTATTATTAATAAAATTGGTTAATTAATTTATTGTATTATATTTAGGATGTTGTTTTATCCAATCAGATACTTTTTTTCCTGATGAGTTGAATGTTGTTTCGTCCCAAAATTTTCCGAAGTCTTTACTGATGTGATATGCTGCTTCTCTGCACAGAATGAAATAGCTTTTGTTTGGGGGATGATTTGATTTATCTATGCAAACTGTGTGGTCTATGCTTATCAGTGCCTTTGTTAATAGTTTATCTGTTTTAAAATCATAAGTTAATGTTTCTTCAAAATTATACCAATCTTCCCTTTCTTTTAGTTTTTTTAGTTCTTTTTCATTGACTTTGAATAGGACTGCGTTTAGTTTGTCTTTTTTTGACTCTTTTATGTTTAGAATGTCGAATTTGTTATTTTTTGCTATGTTAAATATTCTTTTATAACCCTTTATTATTACTTCTTGGAATTCTTTATCCTTACAAGTTTCTTTTAGAGAATTGTGACTTATTAGACTGCCATATCCTATTATATCATATTCCATAATTATTCGTGTTGAAAGAAGTATAAAAATATGTTCTTGAGATATATTCTTCTTTATCTTTATTAAAACGTCTTTAGGTGGATATGGAAAGATATTTAAACTTTGAAATTGTCTTACTTTATGTTAAAAATTCCAAAAAAATGGCGCGAGCTATCTTTACATGAAAAATTAGATTTGCCAGTTAAATATTTTAAATTTGAAAAAGAGCAGATAGAAAAAATTAGAGATATTAAAGATAAGCGAGAAAAATTAATTGCTTCTGGAAAAATTCAGTTTGATAAATTTGGAGATATTCATACTTTTTTACTCTCTTGGATTGCTGGCTATGGGAGCGATGTAGAAGTTAGACATGTTTTTGGTTCTACTCAAAATTTTAGAGATTTATTTTTTAAAAAAATTAAATTGCCTTACGATATAAAACCTTCTTGGATGGATATTAAGAGAAAAATTAAAATTCCTGATAAGATGAAAAAGGAATTAGCTGAAGAGACAGGCATTCATATAGGTGATGGAAATTTGTACGTTTATTATGACAAAAATAAATTTCCTTATTATCAGTATTCTATTTCTGGAAACTTAAAAGACGAAGAAATTTATCACTTAACGCATATTGGTCCTTTAATTAGGCGTCTTTATAATTTAAGCCCTAATATTCTTAAGAGAACTAATAGAAACAGCATAGATACTCGTTTTAGATCTAAAGCCATTATATCTTTTAAAAATAAAGTACTTGGTTTAGTAATAGGAAGTAAAAAAGATATTAAAATTCCTCAAATAATAATGGAAAATAATGAGTTTAGCAAATCCTGCCTAGTTGGAATATTTGATACTGACTTTCACATTACAGAACATTTAGCAATTAGTGGCAAGTTGCATAGTTTAAACGTTTGTAATCAAATTCACGAAATATTGGAAAGAAATAAGATTAAGCATGTTTATACTAAATATGAACATTACGGCAGATTTTATATTCCTAAAGATTTTTCAAAAATAATCGTCCGAGATTGGGGAATGCATAATCTAAAACATTTAACAAAATTTGAAATTTTTGAGAAATTTGGTAAACTTATTCCATTTACAACTACAACAGAACGAATTTCTTTATTAAAAGGCGTAATTTCTTTAGTTGAATTAGAATCTATTAGTAGAATGAGAAAGTTAAAAAATAGATAAACTAACGTCCTCTGCTGGGCTCGAACCAGCGACCTCACGGTTTCTTCAATTTCTGTGTGAAATTGTAACAGCCGCGCGCTCTACCTGCTGAGCTAAGAGGACTTGAAACTAAGACAAATTTGATGTTATTTAAACTTTGTTTTGTTGTTTTTTTAGTGTTGTCTTTTGCATTTTTATCTTTTTATAAAAATAAAACTATTTTTTTACCAAATTTGCTATTATTTTTTATCGTCGATAATGCTTTTCGATGAAAATGTTTTTTTACTTTTTTGAAAAAATTTGGCAAAGTTTTAAATATAAGTTATGCTATTATGTTTTGAAAGAGGTAATATAAAAGAAGTGATGAAACATAAGGCAAAGAAATCTGCCAAAAAATCTACAAGAAAAAAAGCTAAACGCAGGTAATCTTTAGCCCCAGTTTTTAGATTTTTTGTTTGTTTTTTCCTTTTTCTGAGTGTTTATTCTTTCTAGGTATCTGTAAGCGTTTGCTTGTTTTGTTCCTTTGATTATGTTTGTGACTGCTGTTAGTGCTCTTTCAGTTACATCTGCATGACCTATGATTCCTACTTGATTATCATGTATCTTAATTTCACATTTTGTTATTTCTTCAATTGTTTTCTTTGTTTTGCCGTGAGTACCTATTAATCTGCTTCTGACTACCTCGAGGTTTTTAGTGTTCGCGAAATCTTTTATATTTATTTTTATGAATGCAATTTCTTCGTCTAAGACTTTTAGAGCGCTTTCTGCTGAAAATCCTAGGTTCATTGCATCGAAGACTCTTTGAGCTTCAAACTCGTTGAATGGGTCTGTTTCTATACTCAATGTTTTTCCGCTTAATGTTATTTTTCCATTCAATTTTTGTTCTAATTTGCTCTTCTTTCTTAGGGTTTCTTTCACATTACGGATGGTTATTGATATCATTTTTAAAATACAGTGGTTAGCGAATCTAATAATCCTTTCTTTTTTAATTGAGTGACTTCATTTGGTTTGTATTTGTATATTATATCTCCCTTTTCTTTGTCGAACTCCCAGAGTTTTATTAGAACTATGTCTTTAGGTCTTAACCATAATTGTCTTTTGTATTTTCCTGGAACTCTGCAGTTTCTTGTTCTGCCATCTGTTGCTAGGACTTCCATTCTATTTCCACCGTAACGCTGGACTATTGTGCCTATGATTTCTTCTTTTTTAGGCCAGCGTGCTCGAACAAATCCTTCTGGCTCTGTTGAGGTTTCTTCTACTTCATGTCCTTCATCAAGAATTTCTTCAAAGTCTCCGAAATCGTTTTCTTCTTCGTTTTCCATTTGTTTTTTTAGGCTAATGAGGGTTTTAAAAGCTATGGGTTGGGTAAAAATTAGGAATTGTTCTAATTAGAGGGTTTAAAAATTAAAAAAAGAAAAGAAATTTAACTTAAAGTACTAGGAACATGCCTTAGTGCTTCTAAATATTTTTCCATCTGGACCAACACAAACATACGCATTTTTAGCTCCTTTTAGATTATCTGCACCAATATAGCCGTTACTCCAAATATACCAGCTACTGTCTTCCATTATGATTGGACCACTCTTTGCTTTAAGCTCACTTCCTTCAATCTTGCCTGTAGCTCCTATATATCCATCACTCCAAATATACCAAGATGGATTTGTCATTCTAACTGGACCATTTAACGCTTGCAATTCATTTACTTCACAAATTCCGTCGGCCGTGCATTCATTAGCATTAATTGAATTAGGACCAAGAAGAGTTTTACTAGTTAAATTATAAGTTATAATTGAAGCAAGAACTCCTACAATTGTTGCTGTAATTACAGTCGTCCAAAATTGTTCTTTATTCATTTTTACCTCCTTTCATTATCTAGGAAATATATGGGGAACCCCTATATATATCGTTTAATTAATTTTAAGACAGTTATCATAAAAATTTTAGTTTTAAGATTAAAAGTTAATTTTAAGAGGAAAGTTAAGATTCATTTGGCTTAAAATACGAGCCAAGATGTGAGCTCCTCTTTTTCTGAATGCTAAAAATTCTATGCTTTTTATTTCATTTGTTTTTTTGTCTTTTCTTACAAAAATTCCATCTTCTATTTCTTTTGTGTTACATTCGGAAGGTTCACCAAAGTATAACTCTAAAAAGTCTCCTTCTTCATCATAGTAGATTTCATAAGTTGTTGATTCTTTCATTTTATTTTATCCTCATAATATGCTGAAATAACGTACGCGTATTCGTTTAAATATTTTACTACTACTAATAAAAATTTATCTGACTCACTTCTGTTTTTATAATATTTCCAAAAATAATAAATTGTTTGGTCGGAATGTATATTAGTTATCTTATCTGGTTTTTCTATGGTCTCTTGTATATATTCTGAATTTTCTATTTCCGGATGTTTTTTTCTAATATGTCTCCATCTTTCTTTAGATAAATGAATCTTTCTGCCAGTTTTATCTGAAACTTCAAATATATGGTCCATTTAGAATAGATTATCCTTTAGTTTAAATAACTTATACAATTATAATAAATGGAATGTTCTTTATTTTTTTAATTGCTGTTTTATCCATTATTCCTATTTCTATTGCCGATTGTATTGAATCTTTTCCTACTATGTTGAATGTGGCTTTTGAAGATTCTATTTTCATTAGATTTAGAACTTCTTGTTTTGACATTTGCTGACCTTTGTAAAAAGATTCACTTACGTTTAACTGTCTAATGTCTTGTTCAAATTTCTTTCCTAACAGGTCGTTATCACAGATAGCTATTACTGCACGGCTAGAAGATTTGTGGATTTTTACCCACATTTGATAGTTATTACTTCAATCCGCCCATTCGGCACACAGTTGTGTTACACTTAGGGCACTTGCCTTTTGCAATCTTTGTGCCTCTTGTTGTAGTGCTTTCAACTGGGTTCTTCATGTCTACCTGTTGTTTACATTTAACGCAATATCCTTTTGTTGTCATGGTCTTCCTCCTTTATTGAAAATGCTTAATGGTATTTTAAATGTTTCTTTTTTGTTGATTTGTTACTATCACTCTTGTTTATCCATCTTACGGAAACTTTTTAACTATGCTTTTTATAGTTCTTTTATGGTTTTGATTGCTGAATATAGGAAATTATCTTTAGGCACTCAAAAGTTGGCAGGAGCCACGGTTATCAGAGTTACATTGCCTAAAACTTCTTTATCTATTCCTTATGAGCTAAAAGAAAAAACTATTGTTCATGCAGAAGTGATTAAATTTCTCGAAGATGGTTCTTTTGGAGGACAGAAACAAATTCCAATTTCTCCATTTAAATTAGACTTTATATTAGTTTCCGCAAATGTTGCTTTTGATTCTTTATATATTGATGAAAAGTCTTGGCCTTTATTGAGGGATTGCGGAATTTTACCTGATAGGTCTTCTTTATCAATTAGATTTACTTCTTTTGAAAAGGATGGAACTCTGTATGAGATTTATCCAAAAAGAGATGTAGTCGTATGAGCGAATCAAATTTTTCTATTTTAAATGATATTAATACTCGTCGTGATTTGTTTGTTCATTACTATGATAATTTTGAGAAACATCTTTATTCAGATAAATTATCCAAAGCATCAGAGTTTTTATGGGGAGCATTAGCTTCATTAATTTAGGCTATTGGTTTAGCATATGGTAAAAAATTAAGTAATCATCAGAAAATATTAGATTTTTCTAAAGAAATATCCGAAACTGAAAACGATAGTTCTATTTATTCAGCAGTTCAGGAAGGAGAGCAACTACATGCCAATTTTTATCATAATTTTATGACTAAAGAGAATTTAATTTTTAAAAGAAAATACATCGATAGACTGATAGAAAAACTAAGTTTGATACTTGAAAAAAGGCTTAAACTTCTTGAAAAAACATTTGTTGAAGAAAGCGATTTTGAGAGTGCTTTGAATTTAGAGTAAATTTAGACTTACAAATGATATCTTATTGGAGATTTAGCACCACAGGCTAAACAGTGTTTGAATTTTATGCCTTTTTCACTTATTATTTCGGTGTCTGGTTTTTTACATTCAGTGCAAATTACAAATTCTTTTACATATAATTCTATTTTTTCATTTACTTTTGCGGAGTTTAGCATTGTTTTTAGAACTAATCTGTCTTTTTCCAAGACTCCCGAGACTGCTAATTCTTTTTGGAGGAATTTTGCTAAGTGCTCTACAGGGCGCCTTATGTAAGAAGCGATTTCATTTATATTTATTATGAATGTGTTTTTACCTTGAACTTTTCCTTGAACGCTAGGTATTTCAAATCGGTCTCCTGAAGTTGTGACTATCTTTATTTTATTGTATGCGTCATCTAGCATTGATTCGTATGATTTCATATTTTATTAGGATTATATTGGCTTTTAAGGGTTTTGATGGTTGCTTTTGAATATGATTAATCTTTAATAGTAGATATTGCACTTGCATTCATGGTTAGCTTTAATCTTTTTTCTGTTGTTTCTGGTGTTAGTGAGAAAGAAATTGGGATAGCACATATTAGCTTAAATATAGAAATCAACCAATGGTTAGAAGAACATCCAGATATTAGAGTTTTAGATTCTAAATATGGTCTGCAAGATTATAAACATAGAGAATTATCTAAAGATCCTGGTGAAGTTCTTGAGGGTAGACAAGATTACCTTCATGTTATACACGTTTTTTACGAACATAAGACTTAATTTAATTTGAAGGCTTCCGAAGGTTTATAAATTTGATTAAACTTCTTGAATTATGAAGTTTAAAACATTTATTCTTGGTGTTGGTATATTTGTGGTTTATGCTCTTGCACTTTTTCAGGGACTTGAGACATTTTATCCGACGCCTCAATATGAAGATTATTGCGATTTTCATGCTGGTGTGCGTGAGCCTGCTTCTTGTCCTAACTTGCCTGATTTGCAGATACGTGCTGAAGCTTGTTGGAATTCTAAAGGGCAATTTGTTTATGAGTATGATTCTAATAGTTGTGCTATTGGAGGATATTGTGATGGGTGCAATATAGATTATGAGGCTGCTTTAGATTTACATTCTAATCGTGTGTTTATTATTTCAATTATTGTAGGAATTATTGTTTTTATTGGAGGGTTTTTCTTGTTGTCTACTGAGCCTGTTGGAAGTGCTCTAATGTCTGGGGGAATATGGTCTGTGTTTTATGGAGTAGTTGTAAATTGGAGAAACTTCTCAAATAGTTGGAGGTTTTTGCTTCTGTTAGTATTATTGATTGTGTTGATATGGATTGCTTTGAGATTTAATAGAAAGCATGAGGCTATTTTATCTAGGATTAAGCATAAGTTGAGAAGATAAATATAATTTTTGAATATAAATGTTTATAAGTTAGTTTTTTACTTTGAGTTTTATGAGTTTGTTTAATGCTTTGATTGAGGGGTATTTTTTAGATCATCCAAATGATTCTCGTTTGAAGCTTGCTAATTTAGATATTTCTCAGAATGTCTCTTTGTTAAGTGATGGAGTTTGTGCTTATCGTTTGATTGGAGTTACGCCTGATTTTAAGACTATTAATGAAGTAAGTTCTTCTTTTGGAAATGAAGTGTCTCCTTTTGATATTCCTGAATTAAGAAATATTGAGGGAGTTGTTTTGCCTTATCGTGGCAGTGGGTTGTCTGAGTTTATCGAGATACCGCGAAGTGTTTTATTAAGAGATGGAATATTATTTATTAGTATGCTTGAGAAAGATTATTTATCTTTTTTGAAGAGTGATGTTCTTGAAAAAGCAAGACATATATTTTCAGATTCTGGTTTTGACAGGTTGTATGAACGTATTGTTTTTAAGAGGTAATTATTCTTGGTAGTTATAGGATAAATTATTGTATTCATCTGTTTTGTAAACTTTAATCCCTTCTTTATGCATTAGAATGAATTCTACTATGCCTGCGTCAAGGGCCATTTTGCTACAGATTGTGCAATATGGTTTTCCTGCAGGTTCTTTTTCGTTTTTTTCATTTAGTCTTATGAAATATAATCTTGAGTCTTTGAGTTTTGATGGGTTGTTTTTTAATGCGTCCATTATTGCTCTTTGTTCTGCATGGACGCAACAGGTTTTATCAGTAATTTTTTTATTATAATTATCCTTGTTATTGTTGCATCTTCTTTGAGATTCTGAATTGTTTGCCGGAGAGTTAAAGCCTTGTCCAATTATTTCATTGTCTTTTACGATAATTGAGCCACATTTTGCCCTTTCACATGTTGAGTTTAATGCTACTTTTATTGTTTCTTCTATAAATTTATTTGCCTCTCTTTCTTCTTGGTTTGTTAGGGTTTTCATTTGTTTAAGTATGCTTCAAATGCGTTGCATAAATTAGTAATTAAATTATAGTTTTTGTATTCTTTA
>JBBTAL010000081.1:0-5018 GCA_038044225.1 Nanobdellota archaeon | reverse complement strand
AAGTAAGTAAGCATATTCCTCGCAACCCTTCAACTTAGGAAGAAAACTAGCAATTATAGAAGTCTTCTCAAGCTTCTTAGTAGTAGACGCAAGTTCCTCGTAAACGGCAACAATCTCTGAATATAACATATACATAAGAATAAATACGGATATATAACTTTTTAGAAAGAGGAATAATGAACAAAATTATCATAGCAGTTGGAACAACTTCAGAACAAAAGATAGATTATTTAAAAGAAGTAATGAAAGATATAGGAATAGAAGCAACTATCTTATCTTCAAATGTAGAGAGCAATGTTTCAGGTCAACCATTAACTAAAGAAGAAACAACCCAAGGCTCAATAAACCGAGCAAAATCAGCCCTGAAAGAACATAAAAATGCAAATATTGGAATAGGTATAGAAGTAGGCTATCACAAAAATAAAAAAGATTACGAAATGTTCTGCTGTGCAACTATCATCGACAACAAAGGCAGATGTGTATCTGCCCATTCTCATTTTTTCAAACTGCCTAAATACCACCAAGAAAGAATAAATGAAGGTAAATATTTAGCACATCATCTTGATGAATATCTTAAAGGAAAGAATAATAATAAAATCAAAGAATATATAGACTATGTAATTAGAAAAAGAAAACCATTCATCTATGAAGCCTGTCGTTCAGCAATATTAACCTACTTCAAAGACGATTAAAATAAATCAAGTATTTCTTCTTAATTCTTCATACTCTTCTTTTGTCAAGTTTATTTGTCTTAAAATTGCTAATGTTAATCCTTTTCCCAAGTCTTCGTTGGCATGCACTGGAACAACAGTTCTTCTACCATCAAGATGTTTAAAACGAACGTGACTTCCTTTTGCCTGAATTGCTTGAAAGCCCAGCTTTTCTAGAATCTTGCACAATTGCTTACCAGAAACAGCAACCAGTTTAACCATCTAATTTTTCGCAACTTCTATTCTTTGTACCCCTATAAATTTCATAGGATTTATTTCTTTATCTGCTTCCAAACATAACTCTATTGCTTCTTTAATTCTCTCCAAAACTTGAGTAATTGTCTTTCCTTGAGTATAACATCCAGGGATTTCGGGAACACTTGCTACATAAATCCCGTCTTCATCTTGCTCTATTATTATAGTAAAGCCCATTAAATTAACCATATTATTCAGATTATTCTAAAACTTTTAAAGTTATGTATTCATTTTTTCAACAGCTTAAATGTTTTGGTTTTCCAAAGGTCACTTTATGCCGTGAGCCTTTGCAATCCCTCTTTTTATCTTTCTTCCTATTTCTAATATATCTTTTTCAGTAAGTTTGCTGTTAGCCAATAATTTATCCATCAACTCTAATTTCCTTGCCCTCTCCCATAACGCTTGCCTTGCTACCTCACTCCATTTTGTTTCTTGATGCTTTCTCATTATTATATGCAATTCTTCAGGAATTGCCAAAGTCATATTTGTCATTTTATCTAAGTAAACTAAGTATCTTTACTTATTTAAGTTTTTCGGTCACTAAACTACTTGTCAAAGCCATCCCTTCTTCCTCACTCCACCATCATAAATCTGAAAACTCAAAGACTTCTCAGGCAAACTTCTATGCTTGCGTAAATAAGCCGTTCTCCGCCCAGATTCATTTTCCATTTCAATTAAACACTTACTCCAATATTTTACTATATCTCCAGCAACCATTTTCGATTCATTATTCCAATTATATATCTGATTTGTGACTAAAACAGGAATATCCTGCTTACGCGCAATCTCAACAAGCAACCTCATCTGCCTAGTAAGTTCAGCATTAACAGACTGCATATTCTCAATCCCCTTATCGCTGTCAGACTCCCTCGCATCTGCAAAATCAAGACGATAAAGCATAGTCATACCATCTACAACAATCAAAGAAATTTGTTCTTTAATATGTTTAAGCAACTGGTCAAATGCTTGTTGCTGTTCTTTAAAATTTGTAGGTTTCAAAATAATAATATTAGAAAGAACTTTATCAAGAGTAAGATTTTCATCATCCCCATTAGTAGATTTAGAAGAAAAGAGTTGTTTAACTCTTTCAGAAGAAAATCCTCCTTCAGTGTCTACAAAAATTACTTTGTTTCCTTTCTTGGCTTGAGAAACAGTTGCAATCATGCACAAATTAGTTTTACCACTTCCAGGCCCCCCATAAAAAGTAGTCACAATCCCAGAATCATATCCTCCCTTAAGCCACACATTTAAGTCGTAACAGCCAGCGGAAACCTTATCCATAAAAAACAAAAATAGAATAAGTATAAAAAAGTTCTCGTGCTCAATAAATTGAGTCACAAACAACTAAAAAAATAAAAAAACGAATTAAAATAAAAAATACCGTTATCTGCGTCTTTTCTTGGAAGAACTAGACATCTTGGGCTCCTCGGACATCTGACACTTCTTACACATTAAAGCATGAAGAAGCAACAAAAGAGCGGCAATAATAATTACCCATTGTGAGGACGAATTATCCATGTAAGCAAATATTATAATTATCACAGCCAGAATCGACTCAACCCAATTGCATTTGCAACTCATAAAACCTCCTTATAAAATATAAGAAAAAATGCTTAATAAACCTGTCTATAGCAATAATTACTTACTAACGCCCTTAACAAGAACATTCAAATCTTTGGAAATCGCAGAAACTGCCTCGCTGACAGCTTTCTTAACAGTCTTACCAGAACTCTCTATCTTGAAAATAACTGGTTTAGTTAAGTGGTCGCGTCTCCATGCAGCAAACTTAATTCCCCGCTCATTCAAATAAACGCGAAGAATTTCAGCAACAGTCAAATTGTCAACGCGAAGCTCAATCTTATCAGACTCTTGAGATATAATTTCAACATTCATGTATAGAACTTAGAATGTTCATTTTTAAAGCTTTCTAGAAAGATTTAAAGATAGTTTTCTCCTAAAATCTATGTGACTGATTTAATACGTATTGGTTCTGAAACGGCTAAAGGCGGATTTGCCAATGAGAAATTAATAGCTAAAAAGTTCGAAAATTGGAAAAAAGATAAAGAAGCTCAGAAATGGCTTAAGATTATGGGCTACGAATTGAAAAAGATTAAGAAAGTTAAGGCAGAGATTTTACACGGACACAAAACTGATGTTCAGATTAAAGTAACTATCACTCTAAAAAAGCTAATTTCTGTTCAAAATTTATCAATTAAAAAAACTAATTCTGATTCAGACTATAATCAGATTGACAAAAGATGGGTAAAAAATTATATAAGCATGTGGGAAATCCCAGAAAATATTGCAACTCTTTTAAAAATATTTTGTGGCGAAATAGCTCCAAGTGAACTATTAAAAGAAGGGAAAATAACAAAACAGAAGTATGATAGTTTAAGAGACAAAAGGAGATTTTTTATGGACGAATTTGAAAATAGACATAAAAAATTAGTAGTAGATTTCTTCAAGAAAAATAAAATCCTTGTCTTAACAGATATAATAAAAGGAAGAAATAAATTTTCTGCTGCTTGGATGTTAGTTACAAGATACGATGAAGATGAAGATGAAACTACTTGGATTTTAGCAGACATAAATAAAGCTCTAAACATATTCGGAGAAGGCGAGGTAGAAATAAGCCCAAGAGGCAGCATTTCTATTGGGAGAATTACTTTACAAAGAAAAGGCGGAGATGGCGGTAGACCAACAAGCAATATGCTACAATTTAAGATAAGACCTTGTGATTTATTTAGATATTAACTAATTTTATTATAGGTTTAAATGTAATTGTTGTAGTAAAGGTTTTATCCTTTTATTTGCCTCATCACAATATTCTTTACTTATTTCAGAACCAATAAACTTTCGCTTATTCAACAAAGCCATCTTAGCAACAGTTCCCGAACCAATCATAGGGTCATATATTAAGTCTCCTTCATTACTCCATGATAAAATATGGTCTTCTGCAAGTTTTTCTGGAAAGATAGCTGGATGATTATTGTTATTTGTTCCAACCGGTATGTGCCAAACATTATCTCTCTTTTTATAATTACTTACTATGAAATCTGGAACTTCGTCTCTAACTCCGTTTGAATGTTTTCTTGCTCCCTTTACGGTCTTACCTGCTAATTTAGCGGGCATATCTTTAATCAAATTAACCTTGTTAATTTTACCTTTAGAAAAAACGAACATATACTCAAAACTCTGTCGATAACAATTATTTGAACCAAAATTAAAACTATTTGGTTTATGCCATATCATAGTATCATGTAGATTAAATCCTACTTCTTTAAAATAAAGTACCTGCTTAAAAGACGAACCTGATTCATCCCCGCTAAAAGTTGCATCCCCTACGACCCACACCAAAACGCCTCCTTTTTTCGTAACTCGAAATAACTCTTTTGCAATCTTTTCAAATTCAAAAATATATCCATTATAGTCTCTTAAATTATCATATGGGGGGGATGTAATTGCAAGTTCTATAAAATCATCTGGCATTAAAGCCATCGTCTTTAAGCAATCCTCATTATAAATTTTGTTCAGTTCCATCCTCTTTTTCACCCCTTCTTTAACAATATTACTGTTTTAAATATTTTTATATACTATCTTAATTAAGCCAAAAAATCAATTAATTTGTTTTATTCTCAAATAAACCCCATCAAAAACTTTACAATTGTTCTGTTCTTGTTTTGTCAAGTTTTTAGAACCATAGTTTATCTGTTTTCTCAAGTCTTTAAGCTCATCTTTTTTGAGAACCAAAATTTTAGTAAAATCAAAAAAACTTTGAGTTTAGTTTTTTGGATGTGTCAAAAACAGAAGTTTTTGAGCACCTCGAAATTCAGGTGAATTTCTCAGCAAGAAACTTCTTCCTGAAGAGAAGTTTCTGCACAGAAGTTTGTCATGTCAAAGTGCGTACGAGCACTTTGAACATCCAAAAGTCCTCACGAGGTTATAAGAAGGACTTTTTGATTGTGAACAAACTTCTTGTGCTCAACGTGCTCCACGACCTAAACAGGTCGGGTCACAATTCAAAATTGGACTGAATAAAGGAGATATAAAGCT
>JBBTAL010000080.1:0-9534 GCA_038044225.1 Nanobdellota archaeon | reverse complement strand
AGGTAGCTAGATTAGAACAATTTTTAAAACAGGAGAATCTACCTTTTCAAGTTACTCCAACAATGGAAGATATAGAAATGCTCATTGAAAAGCACAGAAGAGAAACTCTAAGAGCAGAACTCTACAAAAAAGAGCATAATAAAACATTTCAAATTAACAAATAATCAAAAACACCCTAATGCAACAACCATCTATTCTTAACAAACTTCAAATTAGTCCACCATCTACCAAATCCTAAATGCTTACAAGTATGCACAAAAACAAACCCAAGCATAACAAATGCATAAACTATATGCTCATCTATGAAAGGATGGTTAGTAGGAGTAATCAATCCCAAATACATCAACAACATCATCAACGACCCAGCCAATCCACCAAGACGAATCATAACCCCGAAAGTCAATGTAAAACCAACAAACAAAAGTCCAAGCATAAACAACCAAGAAACCAAAACAGAAGAAGCAATAGAATGATAAAAATCAGCAAATGGTCCATGAACCCCATAAGTCAAAAATCCGAAAGTAGGACTTCCGCCATTAATCCAAGCCTTCTCACACATATAAGCCACAACACTAGTTTCTTTATTCAAACAAGTAGCAAATCCCAATCCCAAAAGCTTATCAAAAAAAGCCCAAAGAAATATCAAACCCATCAAAATACGCAAAATCGCCCAGAAATAACGTTTAAATGTCAAAGAACTTCCATCATCACGAACCATAAAGAAAATAGTTATTTACAATATAAAAACCTATCCACTTGTAGGCTCATCTTTCAAACCCTGTTGAGTCAAAAAGAAAGCTGCCTCATTCTCAGGCAAATCAGGAGAATCAACCATTTTAGCAACGCGACTTCCTTGTTTCCCGCGTCGCAAATAAATTCTAACTTTTGCAGCGTGTCCAACTATGTGTCCCCCGACATGAGTCGTAGGATCTCCAAACATCATTGCAGGATTCGCCATAACTTGATTAGTGACATAAACTGCAAATCCTCTCTGTTCTGCCAATCTTGTAAGAGTATGAAGATATTTGTTTAATTTCTGCTGCCTGTCAGCAAGCTGTCCTCGTCCAGTAAATTCGGCTCTGAAATGTGCTGTCAAAGAATCTACAATTAAAAGTTTTATTGGCTCTCCATCTTTTATAAGTTCCCCAACTTTATCAAGCAATAAAATCTGATGGTCTGCATTAAAAGCGCGGGCAACTAAAATATTTTTTAAAACTTTATCAGGACTTGCTCCCAATCCTTCTGCAATTTGTTTTATTCTAACAGGAGAAAAAGTTCCTTCAGTGTCAATAAAAACAGCTTTTCCGTTAGCTCCGCCTCGTTCTACAGGCAATTGCGCATTAACGGCAAGAGCAAAACCAAGCTGCGAATTATGCATCATAGTAGGCATATTTCCCCCAACAAAAGAATGTCCTTCAGGAACAACAAAATCATACACAAAATCATCATAATCAACAATATCTATTGATTCAATAATATCCCACTTAAACATCTTTATTTCAGCTAATATCTCTAAAACCAAACACAATTTGTCAACCCGACTTTTTAATTCATTAAGAATCAAACTCTTCAATAATTCAGTTTTATTAGCAGGAATAGAGCGAGAATAATAATTTTGCATTGTCTTCTTCTTGACATTCATATTTGTAGCTAAAGCATTAAATGCAAATGGAAGTTTAGAATATACTTGCCTGAGTAAATCCAGAGATAATTCGCTAGATTCTAATTTTCTAATTACTTCAACTAATTCGTCTTTAGATTTATAAAAAATATCTTCAATAGAACTAAAAGTTATTTCATTAATCACATTACTCTGAGAACTGTTTGTCAAATTTTTATAAGCAGTATTATTGGAATTTCTTTTACCAATAAACTTTCTTAAACTTCCTCTATTCCCTCCAATGCTTTGTTTGTATAAGCTTGAAATAAATGAAACTATAGAACGCGGATAACCATAAGAGCTATTCTTAATGTTGCAATCAAACTTTTTAAGTTTCATCTTTATATTTTTAAGTTTAATTCTATCCTCTCCGCTGATTCGCACCACCTTAAAAATTTCTCTTTTTTCTCCAGCAACTCTCTCCCTTATACTAGCACTTATTCCAAGACGAAGTAAAAGATATGTAAGTTGGGTTGCTAAGGTATTGCTCTTTGTAGTAGCAGAAATGTCATGATCAGAAACCTCTGCATCTCCATCAAAGTACCCTCCAAGAAAAGAAGAGATTATATCAGGGCGAGAAAGAAATATTCCTTCAGGAATAAATTTATTGGAAGAATTAGATTTATCCAGCCCATCCATAATTACTCGAGTATTATTTCTAAATAAGATTCTATAAGCGTCAAGTCTATTTTCCATTACTCTTTTGCCCACAGTAGGAATATATCCAAACTTGCGATTTATGTAATCACAAACCCATCGTACTATCGATTCTTCAGTAATTGTAATGGAAAAAGGGTTGCTAGCTCCCTCAGCTACAAATAATCCTAAAAAGTAAGCGTCATCTTCATCGTATAAACTTTCAGTAATTAAATTAATTTCACGAGGAGAAGCAACTAAATCGCCTGCTTTTAAATTTTTGACTTTATTCCAGAAAACTCCATTATCAAAACTCAGTAACTGATGCTCTCCAGTTACTTTAAGGATTCTTCCCCTTCTAGTCTTTACAACAAAAAGTTTTTGAACTTTTTCCCGATATAAATGACTTGCCTTAGAAACTTTAAAATTTCCATTGTGCCATGCAAGAACCTTTACAGTATTAAGCGAAATTGTAAATCCATTTTCAAACTCTTGCTCTCCAGCAGCATTCTTATATTTTTCATAAGTTTTTTCTATATTCTCAACATGCATCCTAGTATCGTTAAAGTAAGAGATCATAGTATCTTTACTAACGCATTTGCCCGAACCGAAAGCCCCATAAGCCTCGGTCATCGCCCCTATCTCAACACCTCGTCCCCCAAGAAGAGCATCTAAATTCTTGCTTCCAGTAGTAATATATCCGATAGATTCTCTTTTTTTAGCAAACTCAACCCCATCCATAAATCCAAGTTTCATCATCGAACGAGCAGCCTGAATCGCTTTGCGAGCAACAGCCTCTCCAATTCCAGCCAATTCAGAAAGTGCAGGCGGAGACATCACAGCCATTCCCATTAAATCATAAATTCCAGCAGCCTCTAGCTTAGCAGCAATCCCAGACCCAATTCCAGGGATACTAGTAAGCCCAAGTTCAGCCCCATCTTTCTCATCTTTATCCTCTTCCTCATCCTTTTCGTCTTTTTCTTTCGCCATAAAACAATTCATCCTAGACAGTATATAAAGATTTTAGCACTCAAACACAATCTCTAATTTATCAAAACAAAAACCAAACCATAACCAAATCAGCAACTACAAAAGAATAAAACAGAATATGCTCAAAACCCCCGCCAGTCTTAACACTTCCCTTTGAAGTATATCTTAAGGGCCAGAAAGGTTTTATTCCTTCAATAGTCCATGAATCAACAAGCAAATGAACCCCATATCCTAAAAAGAAAGGAAAAGCAACTATAGGAAAAAACCAAACAAGCAAAAAGGTAATTATAAAACAAAATGTAAAACTATGAAAGAACCCCCTCTTCCTTACGCGAACCGTTCCCATAATTTTAATACCTCTAAAAGAAACAAATCTATCTAAATTAGGTAATAATGTAGCTATCAAAAAAACAATTACATATGTCCAAACATGAACCACGCGAGATAAAAAAAACAGCATAAAAAAAAGCCCTATAGCAAGATGAGTCTTATTTAACATAAAGAACCAAGTTAAACCTAAATTTTAAACCTTGGCTTCTAGCTCTTTAACTAAAGATTCAACGGAAAATTCCTCGACACCACGCACAGAAAATTCAAGACTATTGCTAAATGAATTCATTCTAAAGTTTCCAGTAAACATCTTCTCTTCTCCAATAATTTCAGCCCTTTTAGCATTTAAAACTTCAAGTGAAAATAAATCCTTATCATCAACAGAAAGCAATTTTTTAATATTCTCTCCAAACAAAACAGAACGCATCGTCGCAGTTCCATCATCAAGAACAATATTAATTAAAACTCCCTTCTCCCCTTCCTTTTTTTTAGAATCAAAAAACCTAGGCTCAAAAGTCTGTACAACAAAAGCTCTAACTTTCATAGCGGTCCCTTCAGTAGCAGCACTAAAATTTCCAGAAACCAAAGCAGCAGCCTCTTTAACAGAATCAAATTTACTATCGCTTATCTTTATATCTGAAAACGCAGATAAATGCATCTCATCATTCTTCACACTGCCTCCACGAATTTCTATCACACTTCCTTGAGCAATAGTTCCATTCTCTACAAGAGCAACATGATTTGAGTCCCATAAAACAACTCGAACATTAGAAGTCTCATCTCCTAACATAAAACTAGCAAATTTCCCCGAACGACCATTCTTAGAAAACTCTTTCACTGGAAAAAGCTGAGTAATCTTCCCAATAACATTTGCCCTTCGAAGTCCATTAGACAACTCTTTAACTTTAACAATTTCATTTTCAAAACTAATCCCTAGTTCAGCCGCTACAATCTGCGCAGCACCCTCCCGTGAAATCAGCCCAGATAACTTAGATTTTTTAGCCTCAACCTTCTGCTCTATCTCGGCAGAAGGCAATCCAGAGTAACGAGATATTTTTTCAACAAGGGTAGAATAGTTATCCATAAAGAAACAATAAAACACAGGTTTAAAAGAATACCGCTAATGAACGATAAGGATCAATAAAGAGTCATCGACAAGGATAGAGGGTACTAAACTCTACATTCGGATTGTCAAAAGTTTCATATCCTATAGTGCAAAAACTACATAAATTACTACTTCTAGGACCATAACAACCAGTATCAAAGACCTTAGTCACAATTATAGGCGTTCCATCCTCTAGGTTAGCTAATTCATATCCAGTTCCTTCAAATGGACAGGTACAAATCTTCTGAGGAGCCAAATCCACATTTTCAGAAACCTTATTCTTATACCACATCCCCAAACCTGCAATAACAACAAGAACTAAAATCAAAATAATCTAAAACCAAATCTTCTTCATGAATTAATAATATCCTCAACACATTATAAATCTTCACTTTAGCAAACGTTTAAAAAACTCCTTTCACAGAAAAAAACATGGCAAGCACAATAGTTGTAATAATAAAAATAATGCCCGAATCTGTAAGCACTAATCTCAAACAAATAGAAGAACAAGTAAGAAAAAAATTAGAGCCCCACGGAGGAAGAAATATTACATTTGAAGAAAAAGAAATAGCTTTCGGATTAAAGTCAATAACTCTTAAAATGGCATTCCCAGAAGAAAAGGGAACTGACTTAATTGAAAACTTGATTCATGAAGTGCCTGAAGTATCTTCAGTCACAATAGAAGACTACCGAAGAGCCTTCGGATAAAATGAATTTCACAGAAGTAACCTCATTCAACATAGAAAAAGAATGCAGAGAATTAATGTTTCTAGATAATCAAAACCACCCGTATAAAATTTTAACAAGAACTACACTTTTAGTCCCAATAGAAAATAAACTCGCAATAGAAGACGCTTTTTTTGTAGCATACTTGGACTCAGGAATAAATGGATATATACCTATAAAAACATCAGAAAATCATAAATACATAGGAACACACAGAGGTCTAAGAAAGGTAAGCTAAATGGCACTAACAAAAGAACAAATTTCTGAATTAAAGAAACAACTACACAGCCAGATAAAGAAAATGCCAGAAGACCAAAGAAAAGAAGCTGAAAAACAAATAGAAAACCTATCTGAAGAAGCAATAGAAAGCATGTTAGAACAACAAAAAGATTCTCAAAAACCAATTTTCAGAGAAATAATTTCTGGAAACATTCCAAGTAAAAAAATAGACGAGAATAAAGAAGCAATAGCAGTCTTAGAAATAAAACCAATATCGAAAGGACATATAATAATAATCCCAAAAGAAAAAATGACAAACATAGACAAAATCCCTACGGAAATAGCCCTACTAATTGACAAATCCTCAAAAAACATCATAGAGAAACTAAAAGCAAAAAACATAAAAGTAGCCCCTGAATTAAAATTCGGAGAAGTCATAATAAATCTAATACCAATTTATGATAAAGAACTATCTCTAGAAAGCGAAAGGTCAACACCATCAGAAGAAGAATTAAATAAGTTAGAAGAAGAACTAAAAAAAGAAATCAAGAAAGAAGTTAAACAAGAAGAATTAGTAAAAGAAGTAGAACCAATCAAAAAGCTAAAGAGAAGAATTCCTTAAAAATAAACCTCTAAAAAAGATCTACCAATCACATTTTAATAACAGTTATAACTAAATAACTTATTATGCCCATAATCAGATACATATATGCTATTTCCCTTGATAAATGACAATCTTCCAAAGTTAAAATCATCTAATAAAGTAGGGGGAGAATTCACAGAGTCCTTTTTATAAAGCAGTCTATTGAACGGGCTTACGGTTGAGTATTTGGCATAAAATATTATTGGGTACTGATTGGCCCTAGGTTCTATTAAAACCTCTCCGGGATAGATCCCATTTAGTACAGCATCTATTAAACCAATATTAGTAAAGCTATTTTGTGTTGTATCAAGACTAACTAAAGAAAAAGTAGGGCTGTACTGAGTAAATAAAATATTTTGAGGACTACTCCTTGCAAAAGAATTCTGGACAAGCGAAGTTGTAGTAGATAAATAAGAACCAACTCTACTAGATGCCACGTCGAAAAAATCATTATAAGGCGGATTTTGTGTTGCATCTAGGGCGGCAATACCATATTTACGAATAGTCTCAACGCCTCCGCTTCCTAATCTTCCCGTGTGAGAAACATAATTTGTCTGCGGACCTCCGCACCAGTCTGTTGCTGTATTCTTAAGAGAGCAGGAGAATACTCCTTGAACAGGAGGGTTGCCTAAGATTCCATGAAAGTAAAGGCGATTTTTGTATTCGAGTAAATCATTACCATTAATATTTCCCCTCATATTGGTAATAATCGTTTGCTGACTAGTACACGAAGGTAATTTGCATCTTTTTATATCCGCTAAAGATGGGGTAAGTGTCCATTGCATATCTACCCAATAAAGAAATTCTTCCCTTAGATTATCTTCTCCACCAGTAGACCTCATAAATGTAATCCTTCTCAAAGGATTAGTAGTTGATGGAAGAATAGATGCGAAATCATCATTACTAAAGACCCCATCAGAACCCATATCAAAGAGCCATAGCTCCTGTACTGCTTGAGAATTATCCACATCTAAAAGAAAATATCTTTTCTGCTTATCATCGAAAGGTTCAAGATTATAAAAAACATATCCTGAAGGAAGGTTACGCATAACCAATTGAGTGGTATCAACGAACCCTGCACAAACAGGCATAGCAGGGGCAGGCTGTGGCTGTAGAAAGACACCATTCTTATACCACACTCCCAAACCCACAATCACAACTAAAGCTAAAATCAAAATAATCCAAAACTGACTCTCTCTCATACAAACCAAGAGAGAGAGAGAGAGATTTATAAATCTTCTGAAAAGTAAATTATTCAGAATGCAACAACATAAAACAAGAAAAACAACAAAGCCAATAAAAACGAAGGTGCAAAAGGAATCCCATTTTTAACTAAAACTTTCTTCCCATAACGGCGTAACAACAAAATCTGCTCAAAAGAAAGTCCGGCAAAACTCTTTCGTATAGTCTTTCCACTAACAACAACATCTCTTTCAAGCCAATCTCCTTCGGTAAGTTCAAGAGGAGAAACAAGTTTAATCATGCAAGATTTCTCTACAGCTTTAACATAAGCAAAAAGCAAGGGTATCAAAAAAACAAAAACGGCAAACAATAAACTATTCAAATAACTCACAAAAGGAAAAAATAAATAAAAGAAAAAAGCAAATAAAAGAGATAAAATAAAATAAAATTTAACTTTAGAAACCTGTTCAAAAAATGACTTCCTAAAAGACGAATAGTTCCGCCCAACCAAAAAAAGACTATAAATCAAAGTATAAATCACTCCAAAAGCAAATAAAAGTAAAACAAATCCAAACCCATAATAAATATAATCATAAAAAGAATAATATGGAAATATCCCTCCTATTCCAAAAAGCAGTTTAGCATCTCCACCAGCAAACACCTTAGAATAATAAAACAAATAACCCAAACCTGTAAACAGAACAATCCCAATCAACCCATAAACAAAGAACATCAAATCCCCAGAATAAACAGAATAAAAAGCCCTATAAGCAAGAACGAAAGCAATTAGAGAAAAAGTAACCCAATTAGATATTTCCCTAGTCCTCAAATCCTGAACAACAGCAAAAAGCACTGCGACAAAAGCAAGAAAATACATAAACAGATATTCACTCATAAACATATTAAAAAGAACAGCTTTATAGACATTCCTGTCATCCACGTCGTAATATTCTCAGGAATGTCTATTAGATAATCCTGAAAAGAATCAAAAACTCATCAGGATTAGCTTTATTAATATTAGTTAATCAATAAATAGATGCGTAAAGAGGAAATACATAGATATCTGCCAATAATTATTCTACTTGCACTAGTAGCTTTATCGATATTCATAATAAAATCTTACATCGTAGCACTTATAGGAGCATTCATCTTAGCATATATTTTATACCCAATTCATAAAAAATTAGAAAGAAAGATTTCAAGCTCTCTTTCAGCACTAATAACTCTGATAGGCGCAATAGCCATAATTCTTCTCCCAATAATCTTAGTAATAAGAGAAATAGTGTCTCAAATATCTCAAGCAATCCAAAGCGGAGCAATATCAGAATTAGTAACAAAAATAGAATCTTTAGAAATAATAAAAACATATGGCTTAAATCTAACAGATCTAACAAATAAATTCGCAGAAATAGGATTAAAAACTCTATCTAGCATAACAGTTTCAGTAGCATCGTCTATAGTCTCTCTCTTCATAATGGGTTTCACAATATATTATTTGTTATTAAACTGGCCAAAAATGAGAACTCAAATAAAAAAGTACATTCCATTCAATAATAAAGACAAATTAATATCAGACATAGCAAACACAACCAAAAAAATAGTTCACGGAACCCTTCTAATAGCAATAATAGAATCAGTAATCGCAGCAATAGGTTTCAAATTAGCAGGAATAGATTTCTACTTAGTCTTGGCAACTCTAATAGGCTTATTTGCATTCATTCCAGGAGGTCCAGGAATCGTCTGGATACCAGCATTAATAATTAAAGCAATACAAGGAAATTATTTCCAAGCAGGAATAATCTTAGCATTTGGCCTCTTTATATCTTTATATCTAGATGTAATACTAAGAACAAGAATTGCAGGAAAAGATTCAAGAGTTCATCCAGTAATAGTCCTCTTAGGAATCCTCGGAGCCACGCCAATCATGGGAATAGCAGGAATTGTAGTAGGCCCATTACTATTAAGCTACACACTAGAAATCTTGGAAGATGTTCTCAAAGAACATTAAAAATCACAAAACTCTGATGAGTTTGCTAGTAGTTT
>JBBTAL010000079.1:0-1347 GCA_038044225.1 Nanobdellota archaeon | reverse complement strand
TCAACGTCAGATAAAAGACGAGAGTTTGTTCGTTTCACGTACTCCTTTAAGTTCACTTGAAGCCCGCGGGTGTAACAGCACAGGGCTAACGTGCCAACTCGCCTACAGCGATTTGGGGTTTTAGAGGTTTTTAAGATTATCTATTTCTAAAAATTAATCTTCAATTATCTCTTCCTTTATCTTTAACATATCCTTACTCAAATATACTCGTGCATCTTTAGATTTCAAGTTTTTACGCTTAAAAAATAGAAGAAGTAAAAGCAAAGTCATGAAAGAAACTCCTGTATTTACCAACAAAATTTGAATAACTTCAACCATGAGTTCCTAAAACTTTAACGAGCTATTTAAAGATTAGCCCGTTTTAGATTCTAAAGGAATTGCCTTCAAATCCAATCTTTCTATACCCTTTATAAGTTCAGATAATCTACTCATCTTTCCACCACTTTTAGTATTCCATTCAAGAGATATATGTGGCGGTAACTCTTGAGTTAAAAATGTTTTTTTTGAAGGTCTATGGCTAAAACTAACTCTTTCAGAATTGGCGTATTTGTCGTCATCTTCATAACCTCTGAATAACTCAAGTTCTCCTTTATAACTCTTCATATAAAAATGTTCAATTAGTCTTTTTATGTCTTTGAATGGTTGGGGTCTACCTTGAAATCCAGCTTCATCAAATCCAACGCTTGAGACTAATCCACCATATAGAAAGACAGCGAGTAAATCTGCAGGAACCCTTTCTATCTTTTGTTCAGCTCTTGGAAGAAGGCTTTCCTCAAAAGGAATAGCTCCCACTCCTCTAATCAAGGGTGCGTCAGCAAATCTTCTGATAGTAAGCCTTGTATTTCTAGCAATAAGGTCTTGATCATACAATTTCTTAGGAGCAAGTAAATATCCATCAATCCAACTAAAATCATCAGGAATTGCCCTCACAAGTTGTGCTAATTGTATGGGCTCAGCAGGCATCTCAAACAATAACTTCTCCATAAAATCAAAGTCATAATCTACTATATAAATATTATTAATCCGCAGACATCATACTCTTCACAGCCTCATAAACTTCATTAACAGGTATTGATTTAATTACTTCTTCATTTTTTTCTCTTGAAAAGAAGTATTTTTCATATAATGGGCTCACTATCTTTACCATTCTCCCATAATCATATATTTCATGCGGAGGTGTGCAATTAAATAAAGCAACTACCTTTTTTTTCAACGCAAGAGCAATATGCATTCCTAAAGTATCTCCACACACAATTAACTCACAATTATTTATATCTTCAATATGTTCTTTCAACGTAGGTCTCATAGGAATATTCTGTAACTTATATCCATCATTTTTTAGTTTTT
>JBBTAL010000078.1:0-6607 GCA_038044225.1 Nanobdellota archaeon | reverse complement strand
CTTCTAATTCTTCTTTCTCTTGGAACAAAATTAATCAGCCCCTTACCATCAGAAAACCCACATCCGAAAACATCACTACCATGACGAACAATATACATTCCTTTTTCTAAAACAACATCTAAATTATGCCCATTCATCCATCCATCAACTTGCTCGTCCGTAAGATTAACAACATTCTTTGAAAACTGTTCCTTAAAAAACAAAGCCCCGTCAAATCCAAGCCTAATAAATTCCATATCTTGTTTAAACAAATAAAGCCCAATAAATTCAATATTAGCAAGTCCCTCAAGAGCATAAAGTTCATCAATTGTCAAATCTCCAGAAAATCCACGTATCCTCTCTTTACCGGTCTCAAACAATATCTTAGGCACGGAAGTAACTCCAAACTGCTTATTCAATCGCTCAAGCAATTCTTTCCTCTGTTTACTATTATAAAATTCAACTTTCATTTAGCACCTTTCAATTTAAAATATTTATTTAATATCTGCTTATGTGAAAAAGCCATATCTAATTTTGCAATCTCACTTCGTGAAAACCAACCATAATCAGAAACTTCCCAATTTATCTTAACCTTTCCAGAAAATTTAATCTCATAAACGAATACATTAGCATGAACTTTAACCCTCTTAGAAAACTCTTCATGAACAAATAGAAATTTTATCTTTTCAGTTTTAATTCCAACTTCCTCAAAAACCTCACGTTTAACAGAATCAAGTGCAGTCTCCCATTTTCTCATTCCCCCTCCAGGCAAACACCATTTTCCACCTTCGACCATTAATGGAGACCTCTTAGTCAATAATACTTTATTGCCATTAACAATAATAGATGCAGTAGCAGATTGTATTCCAAACAGCCAAATTAATGCCCGAATCATTTCACTTCCTCCAACAATTTAATCTTAGCAACGAAAAAACCCTCGCTATCGTTATCTTGAGGATAAATCCTGCAACACTTAACCACCTCAGAACTATACTCCTCTCCATCCCAAGAAGTAACACCAGGACGACATTTCAAAGGCAATTCAAATTTCTCAAGGGAAACTGGAAAATTTTTCAAAGCAAAATTAACAACAGATTCGTTCTCTTCAGGCGAATGAGTACAAGTAGAATAAACCAAAACCCCCCCAACTTTTAAACATCCAAGAGCGTTTGCAATTAATTTCTTCTGCTCGCGAGATAACTTATGAACAACTTTCTCATTCCACATTAAAAATGTCTTAGCAGAGCTACGCAAAGTTCCTTCCCCAGAACAAGGAGCATCTAACAATATTTTATCAAACTTAAAACCTTTTTCCGCAAGACGAGAACACAATCCAACACCATCATTCCTAATAGATATAGAATTCATAACTCCGCAACGCTCAAGATTTGCAGCCAAAATCTTAAGTCTGTCAAGTTTTACATCATTTGCAATAATAGTTCCTGTATTCTGCATACAAGCTGCAATCTGAGTAGTCTTGCTCCCAGGAGAAGCGCAAATATCAAAAACTTTCTCTCCAGGTTTAGGTTCAAGTGCAATAACACTCATCATACTGCAAACTTCTTGAATATAATAATATCCAAGTAAATGTTCAATAGCATTTCCCAAATCGCCAGGAAAAAGCTCCTGCTCAACTAACATTATTTCAGGATATTTAGGAAAAGGCTGAATAACATTCCATCTCTCACTCAATCGCTTAAACAACTCATCACAAGAAATCTTCAAAGGATTACATCTAATATAATTAAGCGGTTTTATATGAATAATTGAATTATATTTAGCAAAATCATCTTTATCAGTAAGTAGTCTCTTCATTCTTTCTTCAAATACAGGTTTCATTTCAGGTCTAGCCATAACAAACAAGAGAAAAATAAGGTTTTAAGTTTATGCAAAAACAATGAATTCACCCCCTAAAAGTTAAAAATCACATTTAAATACATTCTTAACCCAACGAAAATATCGGTTGTCCTGGAAAGGATGTGATCACGAAAGCCTCTGTTAGGCATTCAGCTATTAATGAGGGGAAAGGACTATAACTCCCTTCACGAAACCTGTGTCTTTTAAGCTATGCCCCGTGGCGCGAAGAAGATAACCTTTAAAGTGCGTTGATAGGTTAAGATTGATTTCAACGAGTGCTTAAGGCACTTCTTCACCGAGTCCTAATCAAAAAAGAAATGGCAAAAAAGAAAAACAAAGGCGGAAGAAGCCTTAGCAAAAAAAGCAAAATATCAAAGGTAAAGAAATTAATGAAACTTGCAAGGTCAAGTAAATCAAAAAAGAAAAAAAACAAAAAACATTAAATTAGATAGCATCAACTAACCAAGCAAGACTATTTTCTTCATCTGTTAATTTTTCCAGCTTGTCATCCTTAAGCTTTGCATAAAATCTTCTGTCCTGCCCCATAACACCATCAACTCTAAGTTTTACAACCCCGGACCTTTTTCTAAGAACAATTTCAACTAAATGAATAGGAGCAGAAGGATAAAACCTATCAACCCTTACAATTGACAAATCAGGTCTATTTCTAATCTCTAATAATTTAGCAACACCAGGATAATTTTTACCTCTATAATTAAGAAAAACGAAAGAACCACCACCACATCTAACAGAAACACCATCAACATAATTTCTAGCTATCTCTTCTTCTGATTCAAATCGTTTTGAAGGCACGGCAGACACAAAACAATAAAGCATAACTTGTTTATATGTTTATATGAAATCAAGAATATAATTCAAAAAGCTCTTAAATAAACAAGTTCTATAATGTTATGAGTAAAGTGTGGGTATTAATTATCATAGCAGTAATAATAACATCAGGATTATTTTTATATAAAAATATAAATTCGCAAGAAATCCAGTCAGATCCAATTCAAAATACTAAATTAGAAAACTACACTTATGAAAAACCTAAAGTTGAAGAACAATCCAGAAAAGATTTTGGACAAGGTTGGAATAAAAGAATAGAGTCTGCTCTAGAACCAGTAGACTGTATAACTCCAGAAGATAGAAGATTTGGAGATCTATATTATTCGGGAGATTTAATTGACACACACTATCACATTGCAGACATTCCAGATGGAGACCCAAATAGCAATGAAGAATATTCAAATGAAGAAGAGCCAGTATTAGGAGTTAACACTAAAATTACAGACATAGTCTGTACATTAGATAAAGAAGGAACAAAGAAGGTATTTGCTTTCTTTCCTGTTTACAAAGAGATTCCAGAACAAATGGTTGAAGTCGTAAGAAAAACAATAGAAGCGTATCCAGACAAATTTATTCCGTTCATCATGACTCCAGATAACGATGATTCTCCAGACGGTTTCCCAACAGTAGAAGCAGGAACTTTAAGAAGTATGCTACAAATAGAACCAAATCTATTCAAAGGATATGGAGAAATAGGGTTATACGCTAGAGGAGATCACGGTGGATCAAAAGGTTCACCAGAGTTACCTCCAGACAATCAAAGAATGCTGAAAATTTATCCAGTAGTTAGAGAAAATAATCTGCTAGTTTATGTACATTTAGGAGAAGGACAGCAAGAAAGCTTTGAAAGAGTCTTAGAACAAAATCCAGATATTAACTTCATTTGGCATGGAGACCAGTTAATAAAATATAAATATGGAATTCAAAAACTAGCAAATATTGATAAAATATTAATAAATCATCCAAATGCCTATTACGGAGTAGATGAATTATATGGAGACACATGGCTTCTAAAACCAGAAACCAAAAAAGAAGATTTCTTAAAACATTTTAACAATTATCAAAATCTGCTAAAAGAAGACATCAAAACATGGAAAGCATTTATAGAAAAACATCCAGACCAGGTCTTATGGGGCACAGACAGAGGATGGAGCACAACATGGTCTGTGGATGAAGACGTAGGCATAACTTTAACAAATTACGCAAGAGCATTCATAGCAAGACTATCTCCAGAAGTGCAGGAAAAATTTGCATATAAAAATGCGGAAAAACTGCTAATTAAATGAAGAAGATTTTAAAGCCTATTCAAAATATACCTTTAGCAACTAAATGTCTTTGTTCTTCAAGATTCAAACGAGATAAAAGTCCGTTATGCAATCTAGCATAAAACAAATCCCTCTCTGTAAACTCAATAGACTCATCAACTTCAAGAACAATATCTCTACATCTTCTTTTCAAAGGCTCAACTAAAATATCCGGGGGAGGTTGCTGTATTTTTATCATTCTCATTAAAACTCTACCACCTAAAACGGCTAACGGTTGACTCACCCCAGCATAAATTCTACAGCCATATTTAAAAAGGGCAAATGAACCATTTTCATATCTTCTCAAAGCACCATCTACATAATTATCTGCAATAGATTCTATATTTCTCTGCGGAGCAGGCATAGCGGACACAATTAACAAGATATTCAAAGTTTATATCTTTATCGTAAGTGAAATATGTAATAAGCAAACTTAATAAAAATCTACTTTTTACTTTCCCACTTAGCAATCGCCTTTTCCCCAAGAACAGCGCCCTTCACCTTAAAACTATCCTTAATCTCCATCCAAAACTCTCTTCCACGATAACTCAAATTAACAAATGCAACAACAAGCATCGAGATAATTGCCCCAAGTCCTGCCAGAGCCATATCTTTCTGAGCATCCCAAACATCTCCTTGAGTTCCAAGATAAGCTATTCCTAAATCTCCACCAAACAACACAGCAATTAACCATTCTAATAGTTCATATATTGCAGAAAAAGCAAGAACGAACTCAACAGGAACATAAAGTCCAAAAAATCCTCTACTCTTACCAATTCTAAAAAAAACCTCTCTTAAAGGATACGCAAGCAAAAACCCAAAAGAAAAATGAACTATCCGGTCATAATGATTTCTTGAAACATCAAAAAGACTACTCATCCAATAACCAAAAGGAACTTCAGAATAAGTATAATGGGTCCCAATTATATGTAAAATCATATAAGCAAATATGAGTCCATAAGAAATGTTAGAAAGTCTAAACCATCTATAAACAATAAAAAGCAAAACTAAAAAAGGAATGGTAAGATAATTTTCCAATTTCCAATCTTCAAAGTGAGTCACATTAATGCTTAAT
This sequence comes from Nanobdellota archaeon, assembly GCA_038044225.1. Classification (GTDB taxonomy): domain Archaea; phylum Nanobdellota; class Nanobdellia; order Pacearchaeales; family GW2011-AR1; genus SICU01. The sequence continues at coordinate 1,543 of JBBTAL010000078.1, read as the reverse complement.
ATAATCCAAATAAGCACATAAAAAACAAATAATATCAACGGAAATTTACTCTTGCGTTTAGAATTCTCGTACCATTTAACAGCTAAAAAAGTAAAAAACAAAGAAATGGCAAAAAGCATCCAAGACCCTAAAAATAAATTAAAAGAAATAGGAGATTCTCCTGTATAAGACGTTCCAAAACTATTAATCAAAGCAACATATAAACCAACTCCAATCAAACTAGCAAGATAAAACTGTTCATTGCTTTTTTTATAAGAATAATAAAACAACCATCCAAAAACCAAAACCATAAAAGCCTTTGAAAAAACATTCAAATCATCAAACTTAACACTCAACCCAATATAAAAAGCAACTAAAACCAAAAAAATAAGAAACAGCATCCAAAATGAATGTTTCCTATCAGCACCCTTTTTCATAAACTCCAAAAGCAAAACAAGTATTTAAATAATAGTTTATCGCTTATAATATAAAAGAGGTACAAAATGAAGATATTTAGAAAGACGCTTAAAGAATACCTTTTACCGATTAAGTATTATATTATCGGTGCAGTTTTAGTGGTAATATCACAATACTATGTGGCTGTTCCTTTAAGTGATCGGTTTCCGTTCATCTTAAACTTAACGCAGGCTTTATGGGCGATAATGGTGGCTTTGTCAGTAATTAAGCTTACTTTATTTTACAATTTTAATTTTAAGAATGTCTTATTTTTAGGTGTTTTGTACTCATTTATTATCCACGGGCTCAAAGCATTTGTCTTTAGGGTATTTTTATTTCCTTATTCTGGCACTTCAACAGAAGTTCTTGAGAAGATTATTGATAAATTTTTATACGGCAGCTTTTTAGTAATGGTTATTGTGATAATTCTTGGACTTATATTTATCAAGCTAAAAAATAATCAAGAAGTTAGAGAATCTTTTAAGTGGTTATGAAATCAATTATTAGTCATAAATTCTCAGTTTTTTTATCAATTTTCATAAATATTCTTTCTATGTCCAACTTTAAGAATGTGTAAAATTTGATTTGTTCTATAGTAAACGCATAAACCTATACGAAAATTAAATGCGTTTACTATAGAATTAATTCAATTACATGGGCATTATCGAAAAACATCAAGGTTGTCCTGGTCCGGGAAAAGCAGGTGGATGTTGGGGATCAATTGGAGAATATTATACAGTATTCGGAAGCGAATTAGGATTCTTAATAGGACACATTATTATTTCTATTATTGTAGGATTAATTTTGTTTGTATCATTATTCTTTTTGAAGAAAAAAGAAAAGATAAAACTTCCTTTTTACTTATTGATTATTATTCCAATAATTGTAACTATTTTACTTTTCTTTTTATTAGCTTATCTCTTTCCAGTAAGAGTATTCTATTAGGCGCCAGAAATCAATTGAATATAACGTATGCGATTTACCGAAGTTGATTTTTCAGAGATGAGCGAGGCTGAGGCAACCCACAAAACCAAATTTGGACGGAGAAACCTGTAAGGGTTCGTAGTCGGTAAATCGCTGTTAGTTGCCCACGAATACTTGGAGTGGT
>JBBTAL010000077.1:0-4462 GCA_038044225.1 Nanobdellota archaeon | reverse complement strand
TTTACTCAAATCAACAAACAAATAATTATCAACTTTACGAACAGTATAACTCTTTTCTTTTTCTCCTTGTTTTTTTTCATCTACTTTCAAAGATAAAAATTTCTCACATTTTTCTCCTTCAAGAATACTATCTCTCCAAGCAAGAACTTGCGCAACTTTTTCAGGATACTTTTCATATTCTATTTCTGCAACAAAAGGAGTATAAATATCCGAGACAGAATATTTACCATAAAATCTATTGTTTGCATAATCTATATCTATATATTCATTAGACTCTGGAATTTTCTCATTTTTTATAAATATTTTTTTAATATGCGGATTAATTTTAACTGTACTAAATTTACTTTCTCCATTAACAACTTCCCAATATCTCCATTCATTAATTTCTAAATTTAACTTGGAAGGCCTCCGTTCGGATAGGAAATAAAATCTACTTAAAGCTAAAACCATATTTTCAGGCTTAAAATCATAACTCCCCATAACAAAACCCCCATTATCTTTAGGAATATCAATCTTCCTCCACTTCTCCCCTGTGAAATACATCAAATCATTTGTAGCAAGATTAACCCCAACAATCGAAGTCCCTTCAGGAATAGTCTGATTAAACCCAGGCAAAAGCCTAGCCCAATCAGTAACAATATCAATCTTCCCCGCTCCCTGTAAACCTCCAGCCAAAACAAGAACTGCTAAAATTCCATAAATCCAAATCGTCCTCACATCACCAAGTCTATTAGTCATCTTCCAAATCTCCACAAATTCTTAAAAAAATCAAGAGCAGAAGTTCCCTTGCCCTTCAAAACAAAATAAAGTATCAAAACAAGAATAATAACTCCTAAGGCTATAATCCAAGGAATCATCTCATCAAAAACCAATTCACCTTTCTTTCCCATCAAAACCAAAGCCAAACAGCAAATATAAATCTAACCCTTATGAAAACCTGCCCAACATAAAACAAAACTTTATAAATATAGATAAGACTCTTAAATTATGGAACTAAACATAATTTTAGAAGAACAAGAAGAAGGCGGATACACAGTATATGTGCCTTCCCTTCCAGGATGTATTTCAGAAGGAGAAACTAAAGAAGAAGCATTAATAAACATAAAAGAAGCAATATTACTATATTTAGAACCCAATGATAATGAATTAATAATTTATAAAGAAAGAGGAGAGATATCAAAATTAATAGTATGAAACTTCCTCAAATCTCTGGCATTGAGTTAGTTAAAAGATTAAGAAGGTTTGGTTTTGTAGTCGTAAGGCAAAGAGGCTCTCATATACGTTTAGAAAAAAATATAATTAACAGAACAATAAAAATCACAGTTCCTGCACATCAAAACTTAAAAAAAGGAACATTACACCACATCATAAAAGACGCAGGCATAACTCCTGAAGAAATTCTTATTGATTAAAAATTTATAACTTAAAGCTCCCGATATCCAACAGAAATAATGGCATCAAGATTATAATATAGACATTCTCGTCAGTTAGGTTAGTAAGTTTTCGAGAATGTCTATTAGATAATCCTGAACAAAATATAACAAAATCATCAGGATTATCTATATAATGTTTGATATGTTTTCCCATCACCTGCAGTGTGTGCAATTTTTGCACTAACTGAAGATTCATCTAATTCTTTGCTATCAAATATATTTTGTAAGTGTTTCGTTATAACTGACCTATCAACACCAAACAATTCAGCCATTCTCTTCTGAGTAAGCCAAATGTTCTCTTTATGAAAAAATACTTCTACTTTATAGACATTCTCGTCAGTTAAGTTAGTAAGTTTTCGAGAATGTCTATTAGATAATCCTGAACAAAATATAACCAAATCATCAGGATTATCTATAACTTCTCCATTAGGGGCAGTATACAACAAAAACTCAGTAGTTTCATCTTTTAAAGTAATCTCATTAGCCATCAAGACATCAATAATCCTCAAAGATATAAGTTTTTCTGTCTCACATTAAATCTAATCCTTTCTAACATACTTTCCCATTATTATCCCTTTTCCCCAATCACGATGCATTTTCTCTCCAGTTTTGTGATATCCGAGCTTTTCATAAAACTCAACAGCAGAAAGCACAGCAACAAGCCAGACATTTGAGAAACCCTTCAATACAGCATCCCTTTCCAAAGCGCCCACAAATTCCCTCCCGAGTCCTCTTCCCTGATATTCTGGAAGTATGAAACAAGCCATTACTTCGTCATTGCGCAATGTAGCTGTTCCAGTAATCTTCTCATTATCAGTAGAAACATAAACTATTTTGTGTTCTAAATCCTCACAAAATCTTTCAGCCGTATAATAAGAAGCACTTGAATCTATTTGTTCACGAGTATAGTTATGATTATCTCTCTCAATAATAGCCCTTCGTATTAAAGAAGGTATTTCAACAACGTCAAACATTCTGAATCTTCTTATAGCCATTGTTCACCAAAATCACAACAATTGTCAAAGATATAAGTTTTTCTATTCCCATTTATAACTCATCACAACCTAACCCAAAACTAAATTATTGTTACTATTATCTACCTGCATCAACCAAAATACATTCATAACACTATATTTAATAACATCAAATCCAATAATCATTATCATAAATAAAGAGGCATGATGGTAACAACTGAAGAAATTCTAAAAAAATATTCTCATAAAATAGAATCAGAAATAGGAGTAAAAAAAGCTCCGGAAATCTATTCACAAGATTACACTCAATTCAAACAAGACATGCTCCCTGACATGTCTCGCTACAAAAGATGGACAGACTCCCTAGGAAGTGCAATTAAAATAAAATTATCACCAAAAGAAAATACAAAGATTCAAAGATACCTAGATATAGCTCATCTAGAAGTAACTGCATCTCAATCAGCATCATTAGCACTAATAGCAATGATGCTAACCTTATTCGTAACTTTCGCCATAATCCTCAGCATCACATTCCTAGGAAGCCCATTCCCAATAATGCTCACATTTTTAGGATTCATATTAAGTGGCTTCGTCTATTACTATGTTTACTCAATGCCAAACAGATTAGCAAACATCTGGAGACTAAAAGCATCTGCTCAAATGATTCCCTCCATCTTATACATAGTAATTTACATGAAACACACATCAAATCTAGAACGAGCAGTTCAATTCGCATCACAACATTTAGAAATTCCTCTAGCCTTAGATTTCAAAAAAGTTCTATACGACGTAGAAACAGGAAAATACCAAACAGTAAAACAATCCCTAGATTCATATTTAGAAACATGGCGCGATTATTCTCCAGAATTCATAGAATCATTTCACTTAATAGAATCCAGCCTATACGAACCAGCAGAAGTTCAAAGAATAAACACTCTAGAACGAGCACTCCAAATAATTCTAGACGGCGTTTACGACAAAATGCTAAAATATTCTAGAGAAATTCGCTCACCTTTAACAAACATTTACATGCTTGGAATTATCCTTCCAACTCTAGCTTTAGCACTATTACCCTTAACAACGGTAGTCATAGCAAACGGTCTAAAATGGTATCATTTATTTGTAATTTTCAATCTTATTATCCCATTAGGCGTATACTTCATGACATCTGAAGTCCTTTTCAAACGTCCAGGAGGTTACGGAGAAAACTCAAACATCGAAAAAAACCCCCAATATCATAATTTCATCTCAAGAAAACCATGGATAATTGCAGGCTTAATCTGCATCCCATTATTTATCTTAGGACTATTGCCCTTCATATTTCAAAGTGAATTAATAACAAATCTGCTTAACTTAAAAAGCGATTATACATTTGGAGAATTAGGCCTATCTTTTTTTGAAGAACAATTTCTATTTGATTTTAAAAAAATAGGAAGCGACACAATAGGTCCATTTGGATTAGCAGGAATAATATTAAGCTTATTCATTCCTCTTTCAGTAGCCTTATTCTTCAGTCTTTCATACAAACTAAAAACAAAAGAAATAATCAAATCACGAGTCGAAACAAAAGAACTAGAACACGAATTCACAAGCACTTTATTCCAATTAGGAAACAGACTAGGAGACGGAGTTCCTGCAGAAAGAGTATTTTCAAAAGTAGCAGAATCAACTCAAGGCCAAAAAACCCAAAGCTTCTTCCAATTAGTAAACCAAAACATTCAACAATTAGGAATGCCTCTGGACGACGCGGTCTTTAACAGCCAAAGAGGTGCAATAATCTACTATCCTTCGGCTCTAATCTCAATAAGCATGCGCATTTTAATAGAATCTGTAAAAAAAGGACTAAAAATAGCGGCAAGAGCAATGATGTCAATTTCAGATTACGTCAAGAATATTCAAAAAATAAACGACAGATTAAGAGATTTATTAGCAGAAGTAGTTTCAGACATGCGCTCAAACATGGTTTTCCTAGCTCCATTATTATCTGGAATTATAGTGGGTTTAACATCAATGATTGCATTAATACTTAACAAATTAAAAACTCTCTCAGACCTA
>JBBTAL010000076.1:0-5654 GCA_038044225.1 Nanobdellota archaeon | reverse complement strand
CGCACTTTAGTGCGTGGTGGTGCATCGATTTTTTGATTATTAATTTAAGATAATTATTTATTTTGGTAAGGAGATTATGTTCGTAGGGCATTAAAATTTTTTAAACGTAATCTTTATAAACTCACTTTTTCAATAGTTTATGCCGATGACTTCGAGAGGCATACTTCTGTTGTTGTTGGTTAATTGAAAAATGGATTACTATATGATTATCGAGAAAGCTCGAAAGACGGGAAAGATAGATAAAGGAACTAACGAAGTTACCAAGGCTATCGAGAGAGGAGTTGCTAAAGCTGTTTTTTATGCTGCTGATGTTAATCCTAAAGAAATTGTTGCTCACTTGGCTATTATTTCAAAAGAGAAAAATATTCCCTGCATTGAAGTTGATTCTAAACAAAAGTTAGGTGTGGCTGTAGGAATTCCTGTTTCTACAAGTGCTGTTGCTATTATTGATGCTGGTGAAGTAGATAAAGAAATACAATCATTACATAAAGCAAGAGGAAAATAAATGAAAATTTCAACTAGCTTCAAGAAATTTTCAATACAGAAACTTTCACTAAATTTTCTGTCTGTTATAATTCCAACTGCTCGTCTTCACTCGCATAGAGGAGAGGAATTATAACATGGGTGGGAATAAACCTAGACCTGTTAAAGATAATGTTCAATCTGGACCTACTAGTTCTCCGGGAAGACTTTCTAATGAACCTCCTGTAAAAGCTGTTGTTGAGAAATTAATTTTACGTACTGGTGCTCGTGGCGAGATTACTCAAGTTGAATGTAAGATTTTAGAAGGCAGAAATTCTGGAAAAGAAATGAGAAGAAATGTTAAAGGTCCTGTTCGCATTGGAGATTTAATTACATTAAGAGAAACTGAAATTGAAGCTCGTCGTGTTAAAGGTGCTACAAAAGGAGTGCATTCTTAAGATGATTGGTATATCTGACTGGAAACCTATAGAAACTGGGCTTATTAGTAGGCCTCGTTTAGAAGGGTGGATAAAAGATTATTTTGGACAAACTCAAGATTTATCAGCTTTTGAAAGAAGAAATGAAGATATTGGTTTAGAATTAAGAAATAGTGAAGGGAATATGGGTTATGTATTTGTAGGGCCTTTACAATTGGAAAGAGATTTTAAGAGCGGAATGGAAAGATCTAAACAATGGTATGTTGCTGGAGGAAAAGTTATATTACAGGAATTTGTAGATAATAAAGATGAATTGGCTGGTTTTTCATGGAGGGCTAATTAAATGACTATCGCAAAATGCACTTTTTGTGGAAGAGAACAAGAAGACTTTAGAGGAACTTATTTATTTAAAAATGATGGTAGCACAAATTATTATTGTGGTTCTAAATGTCATAAGAGTGCATTAAAACTTAAGAGGGATAGAAAAAGAGTTGCTTGGACTGAAGCTTATAGAAATGTGCATAAAGTTAAAGTAAATAGTGTGAAAAAGTAAGAATTTATAAAGAAGCTTTTCTTAATTGTTTTATGAGTAGGAATTTTATTCATGTTTTAGTTTTAGTTTTTTTGTTTGTTGTAGTGTTTCAATTTATTTATAGTATTTATTTTAATTTATCTAGTTTTTCTCCTGTTTCTCCTCCAACTCAATTAACTTGTAAAGGTGGAGGTAATGATGCAAAAGAGGAAACATTTATAGTTCCTAGGTCTGAAGCTCAAGTAGAGGGTACCTATATTAAAATCGAAGATCCTAGTATTAATCTTGCACGTACGGCTTTATTTGATCCTATTACTCGTCAGATGATTTTAAGTTCTCAATTTGAGGAGGAGGCTAAGAAAAAAGCAAAACAGGCTTGTAAGGAAAGTTTGATTAGCACAGGAGTTTCTAGTTCCGGTATTACAAAGCCAGGGGAATTTTTTGATTCTTATTCTTGTGATGTGGCTCAACAAGGTTGTGTTTCTAGGCAAGGTACTGGTTGTGAGAAATATAGTGGTATTAAAGATGAGCTCGATCTTAAAGTAAATGATAATGGTTGTAAAGATATTGAAAATAAATTTAAAAAAGTAATAACTTTGAACACTAGATCTGGTGGTGGTGGAAAAGAGATTGATGCTACATTAATTCCTTTTATTTGTTCTTGTTCTACAGATGGTGGAAAGATTAAGCTTTTTGTTGGTTGTGAGGTATGTAAACCTCAAATTGTTTAGTCACTCTTTCTTTTTGAGTCTTTTTTAGGGTCATATGCGTTAGGAGTAATATAATTAACTTTATCTTTTATTAATCTTTCAGAGTCATAAGAATTAGGAGTACTATAATTAACTTTATCTTTCATTAATCTTTCAGAGTCATATGCATTGGGTATTGGCATTTCTGGGTAATATAGAAAAATTTCAGGGTTTTTAATAATAATAGTATTAGTAGGGGCAGGGTTGTTGGCTTTGGTTGTTTGTTCTTTATCTCCACTACATGAATTTGTTATTGCTAAAGCTATTAATAGGGAGCTTTTCATTAAACCGTTTCTTGTTTTTGCATTTAATCTCATGATTTGTTAAGACTATAGGATTATTTAAACCTTTCTATTTGTAACTACTACTTAATTAATAATTATAATTAATTTTAACTTTTTAGCTATTTTCATAGTATTTTTCATTGTTGTAGGTATTATTTTTATTAGATTTCTTTAATCTATTTTATCGTCGGTAAAAGGCTGTTTTTGGGCATAAAGGTTTATAAAGGACGTTTCCTTTTTTGAACTGATATGGGTGAAAAATATACTGGGGAGAACATAAAAGTTCTTGAAGGATTAGAGGGAGTTCGTATAAGACCTAGTATGTATATAGGTAGCACGAGCAAGTATGGTTTGCATAAACTTGTTGATGAAATTGTAGATAATGCTGTAGATGAAGCAATGGCAGGTTTCTGTACTAATATTGATGTTACTTTGAATGCTGATGGGAGTGTTACTGTTGAAGATAATGGGAGAGGAATTCCTGTAGATCCTCATCCTGTATATAAGATTCCTACTGTTGAAGTCGTTATAACTAAGCTTCACGCTGGAGGAAAATTCGATAAGGGGAGTTATAAGATTTCTGGAGGTCTTCATGGAGTTGGTATGAGTGTTGTTGCTGCTTTGTCCAAAAGTTTTAAAGTTGTTGTTAAAAGAGATGGTAAAATTTATCAGCAAGAATATGAAATAGGAAAACCAATTTACAAATTAAAAGTTGTTGGAGAGTGTGATAAAAAACAAACTGGGACAACTATTACCTTTACCCCTGATGATACTATTTTTTCTGTAACTAAATTTGACTTTTCAGTTTTAGAAACTCGTTTTAGAGAAATCGCATTTTTGAATAAAGGCGTTAAGATTAGTTTGTCTGATAAAGTTACAAATAAAAAAGAAGTATTTAGTTATGAAGGCGGATTAATTGATTTTGTTAAGTGGGTGAATAGAACTAGAAATTTTATTCATGCCAAGCCAGTTTATTTTATGAAAGAACAGGAAGGAGTTTTTGTTGAATGCGCTATGCAATATAATGATGGATATCAAGAAAATGTTTTGAGTTTTGTTAATACAATTAATACAATTGAAGGTGGAACTCACGTTGTAGGTTTTAAGACTGCACTTACAAGAGCGATAAATGATTATGGAAATAAGAGTAAACTTCTGAAAGATGGAAATGTTACTGGTGATGATGTTCGTGAGGGTTTGACTGCTATAATCTCTGTTAAAGTTCCTGAGCCTCAGTTTGAAGGACAGACAAAGACTAAGTTAGGGAATAGTGAAGTTAAGGGAATAGTAGATAGTGTTTCTATGATTGCAATGACTGAGTTCTTTGAAGAGAATCCTCAGGTTGCTAGGCGTATTGTGGATAAGGCAATAGAGGGACAGAAGGCTCGCGCAGCTGCTAAGAAAGCTAAAGAACTTGTAAGAAGAAAGAATGCGTTTTCTGTTGGGGGATTGCCTGGAAAATTAGCTGATTGTTCTTCTAATAAAACTGAAGAAACTGAATTATATCTCGTGGAAGGCGACTCCGCGGGGGGTTGTTTTTCTGGAGAAACGGAAGTTGCTTTGACAGATGGAAGAAATCTTAGTTTTAAGGAATTGGTTGAAGAAGATAAAACGAGTAAACAAAATTTCTGTTATACTATTAAAAGTGATGGTTCGGTAGGTATTAGTAAAATTGAAAGTCCAAGACTTACCAAGAAAGATGCTGAAGTTATTAAAATAATATTAGATAATGATCAAGAAATTATTTGTACTCCAAATCACAAATTCATGCTTCGTGATGGGACTTATATAAAATCTAAAGATTTGACTATTAATGATTCTTTAATGCCTTTGTATAGAGAGTTATTACCTAAATTCTTCTTTGAAGATACTAGAATTAATGCTCGAAATGTTGTTAGCGCTCCTTTGGCAGTAAATCACAAGGTAAAATTAATAAAGAAACTAAATCAAAAAATCGATGCACCACCACACCTTAAAAGGTGTGGTTTGATTGGTGCTCGATTTTTGGATGCTCGAAGTGTTCCACACACTAAAGTGTGTGGTTTCCAAACACTTCGACATGAAAAGATTGATGTTTATGATATAGAGGTTTCTGGAACTCACAATTTTGCTTTGGCTTCTGGTGTCTTTGTGCACAATAGTGCTAAGACTGCACGTAATAAAGAATTTCAGGCTATACTTCCCTTGAAGGGCAAGATTTTGAATGTTGAAAAAGCTCAGCCTGTTAAGGTTTTATCAAATGAAGAAATTGCAAATATGATTACAGCAATTGGGGCAGGAATTACAGATCAGTTTGATATCTCTAAATTGAGATATTCTAAAATTATACTTATGGCTGATGCAGATGTTGACGGGGCACATATTAGAACTCTTTTGCTTACTTTCTTCTTTAGATTTATGCCTAAATTGATTGAGAATGGTAATATCTATATTGCAGTTTCTCCTCTATATAGAGTACGTAAACGTGGAGACCATTATGTTTATTCAGATAAAGAATTAAAAGAATTGCTTTCTAAACTTGGAGGTAATGTTGACGTTCAAAGATTCAAAGGTCTTGGAGAAATGAATGCAGAGCAATTATGGGAAACTACAATGAATCCTAAAACTAGAATGCTAAAAAAAGTTACAATTGAGGATAGTGTTAAAGCTGATGAAGTATTTTCAAAGCTCATGGGAGATGATGTTGAGCCTCGTAAACAATTTATTTCTGAACACGCGTCGGAGGCGCAGATAGACATTTAATGGATTGTGTATTTTGTAAAATTGTAAAAAAAGAAGAGCCATCAAATATAATATATGAAGATGATGAAGTACTTGCTTTTATGGATATTCATCCTATTAACGAGGGTGATATACTTATTATTCCAAAAAGTCATGTTCCTGACTTTTATAATCTGAATGAAAAGGATTATTTAGCTGTTACCGGTATTGCTAAAGAATTGTCTAAAAAAATAAATAAAATCTTCAAACCTAAGAAAGTTGGAGTAGTAATTGCTGGTTTTGATGTTCCTCATACCCACTTGCATATAGTGCCTATGCATGATGAAGATGATATAACCTCAAGAAAATTGCTTGAAAATAAAATGCCTAAATTTAATAATAAACAGTTAAGTAAAACTGCTGAAAGAATAAGGGGTGTAAAACTATAAAATGGCTGAAGAAAATGAAAACGAAGAAGAAGCAGAAGAAG
>JBBTAL010000075.1:0-7994 GCA_038044225.1 Nanobdellota archaeon | reverse complement strand
AAGACTTTTGATTTAGAAAATAAAGAATCTATTGTTTTGGAAGTGCCAATAATATTAGAGGATAAAATATCTGCAGGAGAATATGATGTGGATATTATTTACGAATTAAATGACAAGAAGTCATTTAGTGAAATGAAAATACAATATCTTGAAGAAAGCGGGATTTCTGTTTCTGAAAGAACTGAAGGGTTTATTATTAAGAAAACCGAGATAAATAAAACAAATGAAGGAAATGTTCCTGCCTTCGCTAAAATTGAAATTAGAAAAAATATTTTAACCAGACTTTTTACAATTTATACGGATAAACCTACGACTAGTGAACGTAAGGGTATATTTGTGGATTTTTCCTGGGAAAAAGAAATAGAGGTTGGAGAGTCTTATGGCGTTGTTGTGACAACTAATTATACCTTCCCCTTCATAATCATTTTATTAGTTGTTGTTATTGGCTTCTTTGTGAGCTTTTTAGCAACTGGAAAATTGTCAGTTCATAAGAGTGTTTCTTTTGTCAGAACTAAAGGTGGAGAATTTGCACTTAAGATTAATCTTAGGGTTAAGGCTCGTAGTAATTTAAAGAATATTGTTATTTCAGATAGAATTCCTGGACATGCTAAGTTGTTTAATAAATTTGGAATACCTCCTCATAGAATTGATGAATCTTCTAGAAAGATTGAATGGGATATTCACCAATTGAATGCTGGAGAGGAACGTGTTTTCTCTTATATCATTTATTCCAAGATAAATATTGTAGGCAGTTTTGAGCTTCCTGCAGCTAGTGTTTCTTTTGAGTGTGATGGAAAACGTCAGCATATATTTTCAAATAAGACGCATTTTGCTTCTGAGACGACGGAGAATTAATTTTATCTTATAAAACAAAGATTTAAAGCGTCCATCTTATTCTTTTTTATATGGAACAGAAGAGCCCCACATTAAATGAAAAATGGTCAGCAGTTAAATTAATGGTTAGATGGTCTTGGCAGACTTCACCATTATTTACTATGATAATATTAGTGATAACTATAGTAGCTGGACTAATAGGAATTATAGAGCCTTATATTTTCAAATTACTTATTGATAAGCTTGTTCAAAATCCTGTGATTGTTGAAAGTGTTGCGATTGTTGCAGGAGGTATTCTTTTAACTTATGGAGGCACTTTACTTGCTCAACAATTACTTTGGGATGGGCAGGTGACTCTTAAGAAAGTAATGGTTCAAAGATTGGAACGTACGGTAGCGGTTCAAATGATGAAGAAAATATCTTCACTTGACGCGATTTATTTTGAGAATCCAGAATATTATAATACTCTTCAAAAGGCCAATGAACAATTTTGGAGAATTAATGAATTTTTCTGGCATATTACATTCTGTCTTGGAAATCTTGCTTCAGTGATTGTAATTTCAGTTACTTTCTTTAGATATAGTCCAACTGTTGCTATGCTGGTTTTGGCAGGGGCGCTTCCTCAAATGTGGGCTTCTACAAAAACTACAAAAGTACTTTGGGGAGCTTTTGATTATTCTTCTCCTATATCAAGAGAAGCTCTTTATTACAAGAGACTTATGACTGAACGTGCAGAAGCGGTAAAAGAAGTTCGTTTGTTTAATCTTTCAGATTTTATATTGAATAAATTTAGTATGCGAATTGGCGATTTTATTCGCAGGCAAGATAAGGCAGCACTAGAAGAATTTTGGTTATTAGTTTTAATAACTTTGACAAGTGTTGTTTTTTCAATTATAAGTGCTTTTCTTATTGTAAAGTCATATATCAATAAGGAAATAACTTTAGGCACCCTTACTTTTCTTTGGGCACTTTTGTTTCAGTTTTCAAATAATGTTAAATGGACTGTGAACAGTTTGCGTCAGATAAATGATGGTGCGACGTTTGCAACACCTTATGTTAAAATTATTGGGTTTGAACCACAAGTGAAAAATCCTGTTCATCCAAAACCATTTTCAGAAGAAATGAAAAAAGGGATAGAATTTAGAAACGTATCTTTCATATATCCAGGTGCTTCTAAACCTACTCTTAAAAATGTAAGTTTTATTATTAAGGCTGGAGAAAATATTGCTCTTGTAGGTGAGAATGGTTCTGGAAAGACGACTTTAATTAAGCTGTTATGTAGATTGTATGATCCTACAAAAGGGGAGATTTTAATTGATGGAATCAATATAAAGGAATTTTCCCTTAATGAACTTTACAAAAATATAGGAGTTATATTCCAGGATTTTATGAAATATGAAGCTAGTGTGACAGAAAATATAGGATATGGGAATATCAAAAAAGTACAAAAAGAGAAACTTATTGAAGAATCTGCAAAAAAATCTGGGGCGCATGAGTTTATTGTTGATTTAGATAAAACTTATAAAACGCATCTTGGTAAAACACTCAAAGAAAAAGGAACTGATTTGTCAGTTGGTCAGTGGCAAAAAATGGCACTTGCTCGTGCTTTCTTTAAAGATGCACAAATTATGGTTTTGGATGAACCTACAGCAGCAGTTGATGCGAAAGCAGAGTATGAACTATTTAGAAAGTTTGAACATCTTACTAAAGGAAAGACGACTGTTTTGATTTCACATAGATTTTCAACGGTAAGAATGGCAGATAAAATAATTGTTTTGGAAAACGGAAAAATTATTGAATTTGGGAGTCATTCTGGATTGTTAATAAAAAATGGAAGATATGCTTATCTATTTAAGTTGCAGGCAAAAGGATATAAGTGAAACGAACTCTTTCAACAAGCTCGGAGACTCGCTGCAAGGTTCCTCGACTAAAGACCTGCGGACATTCTTGCTGCAGAGTTGAAAATGGACCCATCGATGTAGAAATGACTAGTTCATTTCTGCCCCTTCAACTTTTATAAGATTGAAGGGAATCGGACTCGAGTTCCATCAATTAATGGACCCATCGAGAACCAGAAATACAACCTCTTTTAAAAAAAGAGTTTCTATGAGTTCAGAAAACTTTTATTGGTGCTTTGCACTCATGGGCGAACTACGCACAATCCACGATTAAGGGATTTTCAATCCCTTGATGGACCCATCGAGAATCGAACTCGAATCTTTCGACTGCCAGCCGAAAATTTTACCATTAAACCATAGGCCCTTGATAATTTAGAATTTATTAATTATATAAAACTTATTGGCTGTTTAAATGTTAATTTTGATTTCTGAGTTCATCCAATTTTTTGAATATTTCTTCTCCGGCTTCTTTTACTGTATTTCCTAAAAGTTTCAAGACTCTTTCAACTTTTTCTTTTGTTGGTCCTTCTATTTCTATAAATTTTATACTTAATGGATGAATTATATCAATAAAAGCTATTTCTACATCTTCAATATCCCAATATTCTCTTGTGGATTTGTTATTAGATAATTTATTTAGTTTAAGATGCTCAAATATTTTTAGCATAGTTTCTATATCTCCGATGTCTGTGTTTAATTCAACTCTTTCCCATATGTTTCCTTCCGTTTCACATTTTCCTTTAAATGTTAGTTCTTTTTTACTGCCTTTTTTTCTGACTCTTAATAATTCATTTGTATTGCTCATGTTTTTTCCTGTTAAGCTGTAGTAATGGTCTTCTAAATCATATTTTTCTCTAAAACATGCTCCAATTTCTTTTAATTTCTCAATGACTTTCTCTTTATTTTTATAAGTTAGTTTGACTTCTATTTCTTTCATGTTTATTATTTTATAGGTAGCTCGCAACTAGCAAATGAGCCTAGTTGTTCAAGTGAAAGTACAGCAGGTACTTTATTTCCATCTGCGAATTCCCAAGTGGGATAGGATTTTATTCCTGCTATATTACATACTTCTTTTTGTTTGTTAGAGTTAGGGGTTGCGCATTCTATATAAGTTACTTTATCCCAACTGGAGCCAAATAGCGCTTTTTGGGCTTGACAGTGAGGACACCAGTAGGCTCCGTACATTTTTACTCCTTTATCTGTAAGACATTGAGCAAAGTCGTTGTATGGACTCGGTTTTGACATTAAATACCAAATTAACAAGATTGTTACAATGAAACTAATTCCCCACCAGAAAGACTTTTTCATGGATTGTTTATAGATTCTAGATATATAAAACTAACTTGCGCCGTCATATGGCGGTGTTGGATTGTTATTTGTTAAGTTGCCTTTTAGTATAAAATCAGTGGCTTTTAGTTCAAGGCTTTCTATTTTTTTCTTAATTACTTGTTTTGCACTATTTTCAAATCTATTATCGCCATCTAAATATGTTCTTAACATGCTACATTTTTCTAATGTGCTGTAAGGGTATCCACAATGTAAATCTCCTTGGCAATTTTTTAGTCTATCGACATATTCTCTTAGTGCTTTAATATCGAATATTATTCCAGTCATGTTTCTTTTTTAGTTTTTTAAATGCTAAGCAGACACTTATTTTTGAGAGTTTAAAAAGCTGTTTATTAATATAAATTATAAATTATTAGAATGAATATTAATGTTTAATGTTCGCATGGAGAATACATCTTTGCTCCAGCAATTTCTCTTAAAGTATCTAGTTGCATCGTTAGGCTTGCAGTGTATCCTCTCTGACCTCTAATTCTTGAGTCTGCTGTTATTGCTAATTGAAGGTTATTACAAACTTCTAATACTTTGTTTGGATTTTCTTCAACATTTCTAAAACATTGGCTTATCAAGCCACCATACTCTTGAGTTGCAGTTATAAATTCTTTATTGTGTGTCATTTTATGTTTAGATTATTTTGGTTTTTAAAGATATAGATGTTTTAAATAAAGCATCACAACAATGTTTAAAACTGCTGGTTTTTGCTGATATTTATGGCAGAGAAACAACCTATTTACATATTACCTGAAAATGTGTCTAGAACGCTTGGCAAAGATGCACAACGCAATAATATTCTTGCGGCTAAGATAATTTCTGATATTGTTAAGACTACTCTTGGACCTAAGGGGATGGATAAGATGCTTGTTGATTCTATGGGAAATATAATAGTTACTAATGATGGAGTTACGATACTTGAGGAAGTTCAGCTAGACCATCCTGCTGCAAAGATGATAGCTGAGATTGCTAAGACTCAAGAGAATGAAGTAGGTGATGGAACTACTACAGTTGTGATGTTAGCTGGTAAGCTTCTTGAGAATGCCGAAAGACTTCTAGATAAGAAGATTCATCCTACTGTGATAATTAAAGGATATAAATTGGCTGCTGATAAGGCTAAATCTCTTTTACATGAGGTTTCACTTCCTGTTGATAATAAGAATATTTTGAAACAGATTGCAATGACTGCAATGACTGGAAAGGGCGCCGAAAGTAATCGTGAACATTTGGCTAATTTGATAGTTACTGCAATAGACCAAGTTGCTACTAATGGTAATGTTATTGATATGGAGAATATTAAGATTGTAAAGCAGAAGGGAAATTCTATTGAAGACAGCGAGTTGGTTAATGGGCTTGTTTTGGATAAAGAAGCTACTAATGAATCAATGCCTAAGAAAATTGATAACGCTTCTATACTTCTTGTTGATTTTGCTCTTGAATTGAAAAACCCTGAAACTGAGACTAAGATTTCTGTTTCTACGCCTGAACAGCTTCAGCAGTTTATTAATTCAGAAGAAACCGCTTTACGTGATATAACTAGTAAGGTAATAAGCTCAGGCGCTAAAGTTGTGTTTTGTCAAAAGGGAATAGATGATGTGGCTCAATATTTCTTAGCTAAAGCAGGAATTATGGCTTATCGCAGGATTGCTAAATCAGATATGGAAAAACTGTCTAGGGCTACTTCTGGAAAGATTATCTCGAGTTTGCATGAAATTAGAAAGGAAGATTTAGGCTTTGCTTCTGTTGTTGAACAAGTAAAGAAAGGAGATGACACTATGACTTACGTTCGCGGTTGCAAAAATCCTAAGTCAGTTACTATTCTTTTACATGGAAGTACTGATCACGTTCTTGATGAAATTGAACGTGCCATAAAAGATGGACTTGGAGATGTTTCTGCGGCAGTTAAAGATGGGTGTGTTGTTGCTGGTGGTGGGGCTGTTGAGATGGAACTTGCTAAGCGTTTAAGACAGTATGCTCGAACTCTTGGAGGGCGAGAACAGCTTGCTGTTGAGGAGTTTGCTGGAGCCTTGGAATATATTCCTGAAACTCTTGCTGAAAATGCTGGTTTAGATCCTGTAAATATAATGACTGAACTTAAACAGCGTCATGAGTCTGGATTTGCTTTAGATGGAATCAATTTGTTTGTGAATAGGGTTGAGGATTGTATTTCTGCTGGCATTATTGAACCGATGAGAGTTAAGATGCAGGCAATTATCTCTTCGTCAGAAGTTGCTACAATGATTTTACGAATAGATGATGTTTTGATGTCTTCTGGGCCTAAGATGAATGCTATGAGTAGGCCTAATCCTTATGATGGTTTGGAATAAATATTTATATTGGTTTTAATAGATTAATTAATATGGAAAAATCAAAAGAAGTTAAAATTTTATACACTAATTGGAGAGGCGAGACTGCCGTCAGGAGAATTATTCCTAAAGAAGTTGTTTTTGTTGCGACTGAATGGCATCCTGAGGAACAGTGGTGTTTGGTTGCTTTTGATTTAGATAAGCAAGCAGATAGAAGTTTTGCTTGTAA
Source organism: Nanobdellota archaeon (assembly GCA_038044225.1). Taxonomy (GTDB): domain Archaea; phylum Nanobdellota; class Nanobdellia; order Pacearchaeales; family GW2011-AR1; genus SICU01. The sequence continues at coordinate 1,392 of JBBTAL010000075.1, read as the reverse complement.
GGATATTAAGGCTTGGTTTTTAAGCGATTAAACTCCGAAGTGCTTTTTTATATATTTTTTATTCATCCACCACAAGACTACTGCAACAAGAATGAACCATGGCCAGACAAATAATGCTAATACTACGCATCCTAGGGCGGCTAATGCTGTAATTATTATTTTGGGATGTGTCTTTCTTATTTTTGTTTCAGGTTTGCTTTTTACCTTTGGCTTTTTAGCCTCTTTTTTCATGTTTATTTATTGTTAATTGGCTTTAAATATCTGCGGTATTTTGATTATTTATGTGGGAATATGTTGTTGGATTGCTTGCTTTGCTTAGAGCTTTTACTGGAATTAGATTTTTTTTGATTAAAAGAAGAGTTAAAAAACCAGTTACAATTTTTCAGCAAGCAGAACCTTATTTTAATAAAGTTTCTGGAAAAAAAGTAGCTTTATTGTTACATGGTTTTACTTCAAGCCCAAGAGAGTTTAGAGATTTGTCAGATTATTTAGCTAAACATGGTGTGAGTTCTTATGCTCCACTCTTGCCCGGGCATGGAACTTCGCCAGAAAGGCTTGCCGTTATTAAACATTATCAGATGATTGAAGCCGTTCAAGAGCATATAGATATGCTTGCTAAAGATTATGATGAAATTTATTTGATAGGCAGTTCTTTTGGAGGCAATTTAGCTTTGATTTGTTCTAATTATTCTTCTAAAGTTCGAGGCGTTGTTACTTTAGGGACACCTATATTTTTCAGGAGACATAAGTTGAATAAATATATTCTGTTGCCCGTTTTAAGAAGAATAAAAATATTTCAGAGGAAACCTAAACGAGTTAGAGATTTCATAGATAAGCATAATGGCTCTTATAGAGTTGTTCCATTGAGTGCTGCTTATGAGATGACTAAAATATTAGAGATTTCTAAGAAAGAGCTTCCTAAAGTGACTAAGCCTATTTTTACAATGTACGTTGATGCTGATAGGGTCGTTTCTAACGCGAGTCACGAGTATATTTTAGATAAGGTTAGTTCTAAAAAGAAGACTAAGTTTATGGTTCCTAAATCTTCTCATGTTTTTATTTTGGATAAATATGCTCATTTGGTTCATAAGAAGATCAAAAAGTTTATTGAGGATAATTAGTATTAATTAACTTCAATTCTATTCTTGCCTTTCTTTTTTGCTTGATAAACTGCTTTGTCTGCTCTAAGTTGCATTTTTTTTATACTGTCTAGTTTTTTATATTCTGTTAAGCCACCTGAAAAAGTTACAGAATATTTGTTTAGTTCTCGGTCATTTTGAACCTGTCGCCTTATCCTATCGCAGACTACTTTTGCCCTTTTTATTTTAGTGTTTGGTAAGAGTATAATAAATTCTTCTCCGCCAAATCTTGATACTAAATCATATTTTCTTG
>JBBTAL010000074.1:0-2068 GCA_038044225.1 Nanobdellota archaeon | reverse complement strand
CAAAGTCATAAAAATTCCAGTTTTAAAAGCACGGTGGATTCTTTTATTTACAGTATCTCCTCTCTTTTTTAACACTGCACTGGTGAGAAGAATATCTGTATCTACAGATTATCCTATCAACATTAAGAAAGCCGCTATTCCTGCAACTGAAAGTCTAATTCCTAAAATATTTACCATTGCTAAAGTCATTACGATGTCTGCAAAAGCCGCGAAGATTACTGCAATGCATGGGATAAATGTTCTAAATAGTGCAAAAATTACTAAAGACATGAGAATAAATGAAATTATGACTGCGGTGATTAACTGTTTGTAAAAGTTTCTCCCTAAACTGGACCCACTAAATTCTACGCTAGAATTTTCATTTGTTAGATTATAACCAATAAAATTTTCCACTAATGGCTTTAAAACAGAGGGCTCTGCCGAAGAATCAATTAATATTGCAATTTGTTTGCCTGTCGATATATCTGCTATTTTGCGGATGTTTACATTTTCAATATTTTCTTTTAAATAAGATTCGAGAGCTTCGACGTCCAATTCTGCCTTTAGAGTAATTGTTGTTCCGCCTGAAAGAGATGAGTCTTTGTAGATTATATCTCCATTATTCGAATAAAATGAAAATAGATATATTAAACAAATGATTAATAATATTACTGGAGGGAGCAACATTTTCTTATACCATTTGTCATACCAGTGTTTCTTGTCTTCGCGACTTGCAACAGTAAGTGTTTGGTGATGCTGATGTTGTTCTTGATTATTTTGTTCCATTTTGTTGTAATGCGTCGACTGGGAATCGAACCCAGATCATCTGATTGGAAATCAGAGGCACTAACCGTTATGCTATCGACGCTTTATATTTCTACCTCATTGATACGAACTTCTGATGTGTTTTAAAGATTGCGCTTTGCTTGAATTATAAAGTTTGGCAAAACAAGTTAAATAATGTTTAAACATGTATTTTATATGAAAAACCAAGAAACTATATGGAATTCATTGTATTCTAAGGGCTTGTTTTGGAAAAAGAGCACACTAGAACTTAAAAATATTATAATTAAAAAGTCTGTTCTTGAGCTTGGTGTTGGTAATGGAAAAACCCTTAAATCTATTCTTAACCAAAACCCTAAACAGGTTGTTGCTTTAGATATATCTGGTGAGGCTATAAAAATATCAGAAGAATCTATAAAATCAAATAAAGTCATTTACATAAAATCAGATATTTTTAAGTTAGATATTAGAGAGAAGTTTGATGTGGTTTTTTGTTATTATTTTTTAAACAATTTTAAAAAAAGGAGGGGAATTGAAGTTATTAACAAAATAAAATCTCTTCTCAAATCCAATGGAACTATATTGTTTGAGGATTTTGCTACTGGAGATTTTAGAGAAAATAAATATTTAAAAAAGATAGAGGAAAATACTATTCAAAAGAAAAACGGATTAATATGTCATTTTTTTGAAAAGAAAGAGATATTTAATTTATTTAAAGATTTTAGAGATATAAAGATAGAGGAAAAAACATTTAGCCCTATTAGAACAGATAAAGCAATAAGAAGAAGAATTTTGAAAGCTGTTATTAGGAATTGACGCTCTCGCCAGGACTTGAACCTGGAACCTTTGCCTTAGGAGGGCATTGCGCTATCCAATTGCGCCACGAGAGCTTGACTGATGACCTTGAAATCTAAATCTATAAACTCGCTGTTGAGTGAGTTTATGCGGGGACTAGGATTCGAACCTAGGAAAGCACTAAGCTATCGCGTCTTGAGCGCGACCCGTTTGACCGCTCCGGCATCCCCGCATGTTAAATCCACACTATTTTGTATTTTAAAGCTTATCCTTTGCCAAAATATAAATACTAACAAGAACTAAGAATTATATGCCTACAAGAGATTATCAAGGAAAAATAAACCTTCTAGACAAGAGAATTATTCTCATAGAAGAGAACTTACTTCTCCTCGAGTTATGAAAAGAGCTGCTCAAATTTTAAGGGAAATAAGAAGAAGGGAAGAACCCTTGGAGATATTACTTGATTATGCTGAGAGGTTTACAGCGCGAGATTATGAGTGGAGAGCTAACT
>JBBTAL010000073.1:0-9448 GCA_038044225.1 Nanobdellota archaeon | reverse complement strand
AAAAAGCTTGATGAAATAACTACAATTGACAAAGTGATTGAGATAGTTATTAGTGATGAGGAAGCTTTTATACGTGCAATTTATAGAGTTACTTGCTCTAAGTGTGGTGAGGGATATAATACTAAGACAAATTCTTCTAAAAAGATTGGAATTTGTGATAAGTGTAATGGCATTTTGACTAAACGGGCAGATGATAATGAACAAGCGATGTTAAAAAGAATTGAGATATATCATAAAGAGACTGAGCCTATTTTGAAACATTATGAATCTGTTAAAGTGAATGGTGCGCAGAAGATTGAATTAGTTAGTAAGGATATTTTGATGGTTTTGGGATTAAGAATTAATAATTTTCTAGAAACTTTTTATTATTTTTAATAAACTCTATGTTTTGGTCTAAGATTTCGAAGGCATTATCTTGCACGATTTTGTAAGGATATTTGCTATTCTCTAGAAATTCTTTTGTTTTTGTTTTTCCTTCTTTTGTAGTTTGTGAAATTACCAATGTGTCTATAAATTCCCTCATAATATATTTATTATCTTCGTGTTTTTTTAGTTTGTCCCAGTTTTTATTAAACCAGTCGATAATTATTTTTTGACATGAAGGATTGATAAATAAATTTCTGAATACAAATAATAAGTCTTGGGTTCTTACTTTGTCCGTTAATGCAAAATCAAGTGCCATTATTATTATTTCATGATTTTTGAAGTGATATAGCCCAGATAGTAATTTTGTTTTTGATTCTAATTCTTTAGAATTTTCATATTTTTCTAACATGTTTTTGAATGTTTTCTCATCTCCGTTTTGAGCTACTATGTAATATATTGAACCTGCAATGTCTAATTCGAAATTGCCTTTTGCATAATGCGATTTGGCTTCCGCTATTGTTTCTTTTTCTTCTGCAAAGCCACAGAAGTTTATACATAGGTTCCTCATTAATCTGTCGTCTGTTGTGTCTTCTTTTTTATTGCTCCAGCCTAGCTTATTTAGTTGTGATTTGAATGTTGGAATGAGCTTGCTCGTTATTTTTTCCTTTGTTTTTGGCCACCATTTTTCATGATAAAATAATCTATCTAGTTTTCTAATGCTTGATGAGATATCTGCTAGGATGTTGTAACTTGTTTCATCTAAATAATTATCTAAAAATTTAATATAATTTTCTAGGGTTTCTTGGTTTATATTGCAGAGAGCCCATAAGTCGTTGTTTACTCCCCATCTGTCTTGTTCATTTAGTTTTTTTTCTTTGACTAGAATTGCGAGATTGTTTAATAATTCTTTAGAATATTTTGTTCTGTAAAAACCGAATTGTTCATGGTTTGCTTTGATATAGTTCTCTTTTATATTATAAGTATCGTGTTTTTTTTCTAATAGTTTGTTATGGCAAATATCTTCTGTGCAAATAGATATTGGAATTGGCCAGACTTGATCTGTTTTTTTGTTATATCTTTCTTGAGATATTTTTATGCCATTATGCGTTTTTTCTATACTTACTAGAGGATATCCTGGCTGAGATATCCAATATTTCATTAGTTCTTTGACTTTTTTATTTTTAGATACTTCATTTAATGAATCCCATAAGTTAATTGCAGTCGCGTTAGAATATGAGTGTTTTTTTAAATAATTTGAGACTCCTATTCTAAAGTTTTCTTCTCCCATATGTGCTTCTAACATTCTTAGGACGCTTCCGCCTTTTTGATAGCTTATTTCGTCGAATAATTCATCTATTTCTTCTGGACTATTTACTTCGACTTCTATTGGATGAGTTATTTTTAGAGAGTCTTTGAATAATCCGACTGCTAGGTCATTCGATAGATAATCGTTCCATATGTTCCATTCTGGATTGAAATGGTCTACTGCTTTAAACGCCATGTAATTTGCGAAACTTTCGTTAAGCCAGAGGTCATTCCACCAATCCATTGTTACTAAATCTCCTGACCATTGATGCCATAGTTCATGAGATATTACTTCTGCAGATATTTTTTTTCTGGCTGTTGAATTTTTTTCTTCGTCGATTAATAGAACCAATTCTCTGAATGTTATTGCCCCCCAATTTTCCATACCTGCTACTGTAAAATCTGGAACGGCTATCAAGTCTAATTTTTCTAATGGGTATGGAATTTCTGAATAGTCTTCGAAATATTGGAGGTATTTTTTTGCGTGTTCTAACGCAAATTTTGTGTTTTTTCTCTTTCCTGGTGTGGTTACTATTCTTAGTTTTATGTTTTTGTAGCTATCTTCAGCAAATTCAAAGTCTCCTATTCCTAAATAGAATAGGTATGTTGACATTTTAGGTGTTGTTTTAAAATTGACTGTTTTTTTGTTATCTTTTACAGATTCTGATTTTATAGACATGTTGCTTACTGCTTCAAGATGTTTGTCTATTACTACAGATATGTCGAAAGTTGCTTTTTTATTAGGTTCATCAAAGCAAGGAAATATTCTTCTTGCATATGGAGCTTCGCACTGTGTTGTGATTAGGTGTTTTGTTTTTCCATCGTGCTCGTATTTGCTTCTATACATTCCTGCTAGGTCATCAGTTATTTTGCCTTGGAATTCTATATATATTTCTATGTCTCCTTGGATATTTTTTTGGACTTCTAATGTAATTGTTTCAGATTCTTTATTTTCTTTTAGTTTTGGCAGGAGACATTGAGTACCTATGCAGATATTTGCTGTTTTTATTTCCGAATTTTTTGAATGCAATATTATATTTTTTGTAGGTTTTGATACTATTGCTTTGATTGTTACTTTTCCTTCATATGTTTGCATGTCTTTAGAGGGTTCTAGAATTATTGAATAATTTGAGGGGGTTATGTATTTTGATAGTCTGTTGATTTCTTTTTTACCCATATTTGTTATTGGAGATAAGCTTTAATAAGTGTTATCCTTCATTTTATTTATGGTTGATATTAAGGGTTTGACTGTTAAGAAGAACGAGAATTTCTCGGAATGGTTTACTGAGATAGTTCAGAAAGCTGAACTTGCCGATTTGAGATTTAATGTTAAGGGTTTTCTTGTTTTTCAGCCTTCTAGCGTTTTAGTTATGGAAAAGATGTATTCTTTGATGGAGAAAAATCTTCAGAAGAAGGGGCATAAGCCTTATTGGTTTCCTACTGTAATTCCAGAAAGCAATTTTAAGAAAGAGGCAAGTCATGTTAAGGGCTTTACTCCCAATGTTTTTTGGGTTACTCATGGAGGCGATAAAGAGCTTGAGGAGAGGCTTGCTTTGAGACCTACTTCCGAAACGGCATTTTATCAGATGTTTGCTTTGTGGATAAGGTCGTATAAGGATTTGCCTTTTAAGACTTATCAGAGAGCCCAGGTATTTAGATATGAGACTAAAGCTACTAGGCCGTTTTTAAGAAGTCGAGAGTTTCATTGGATTGAGACTCATTGCGCATTTGCTACACAGGAAGATGCTTTGAAACAGGTTCATGAAGATATGAAAACTACTAAAGAAGTTTTACATGATAATTTTGGATTGCCCTTTTTATTTTTTGAGCGTCCGGCATGGGATGTTTTTCCTGGTGCTTCAAGAACTTTTGCTGCTGATGTTTTGAATCCAGATGGAAAAGTTATTCAACAGCCTTCGACACATATGATAAAACAGGATTTTGCTAAGGCGTTTGATATTAAGTACAAAGATAAGGATGGAATTGATAAGTATGTTTATACTACTTGTTATGGGCCTTCTATTTCACGTATTTTTGCTTCGGTTGTTATTGTTCATGGAGATGATAAAGGACTTCGCTTTCCATGGGATATAGCTTCGCATCATGTGGCTATCGTGCCTATAGGAAATGATGAGAAGTTAATTACTAAAGCTCGTGAACTTGAGGAGAAATTGTCTTCATTTTGTGATGTTGTAATCGATACTAGTGATAAGAGCCCTGGAGAGAAGTTTAATTTGTGGGAATTGAAAGGAGTTCCTATTAGAATTGATTTGGGAGAGAAAGAGTTAGATAGTAAGAAATTAAGTTTGTTTAGAAGGGATTTGAATAAACGCGAAAGTGTTTCTGAAAAAGATTTGATTAAACATATTTTGAATATTAAAAGCGAGTTTACGGCTAATTTGATTAAGGAATCTGATAAAGTATTTACTAATAAAATTGTTGATTCTAGAACTCTTGATTCAATGAAAAAACTTATTGAGTCTGGGAATATAGTTCGTTGTGGTTTTTGTTCTGTTGCTTTTGATGGTAAAAAATGTGCCGAGGTTATTGGGGAAAAGACAGGCGCTGAAGTGCGAGGGACTAATTTAATTGTAGAGAAAGAGATTGCAACAGGAAATTGTATTGTTTGTTCTAAGCCTGCGAAGTGCGTTGTTTATGTTGCTAAATCTTACTGAATTAGATTAAAGATTTACCATTTCTTAATATATCTTTTATTAATGGGTCTGATTGATTGTCTTTGATTTCTTCGTTTGTAAAAAACTTAAGGTCTATCTTTTTATTATCTTTTTTTGATATTTTATCTATCGCTTTAATTACAACTTTTTCAATATTTTCTTTTAATTTTTGTTCGGAAATTATGGCTAAATCTAAATCTGATTTGTCTGTGTGTATTAATTTTGCATAACTTCCAAATAATATTATATCCTTTATTTGATTATATTTAGATAATTTATCTATTATTTCAAGTAAAATTATAAATGTTTCATATGAGAGATGATATTTGTTATATTCACTTTTTATTATTTCTATTATTCTGTTTGCTGGTTCATATTCTAATTTTAAAGAATATAGATTCTTCTCTTTTTTTATTATTTTTAAGACTGAAAGTTTTGATAGAGATTCATCTAATGGAATATTGTTTAGTTTTGTTTTTTCCTTTAATTCTTTTCTTGTGTATTTACTGCCTGGGCTGATTGTTAAATATGTTATTATTTTTGTAAGATTTTTGTTTAGCAAGTTTGTTATCATTTTTTGGCTATACGTTTGTATTAATACCTAATAATTGGTATTTATATATCTTTTTATTGTTTAAAATACCAAATTAATGGTACTTTATATATTTGTTTTTTTGTATTTGTCTTTATTTGATTGTTTTTCTGTCTAAAATTGTTTCCTTGTATGAGAGGAAACATTTATAAATAGTTTCCTTTTATAGAAGACTATGGTTTCACGTGAAAAATGGGCTGAAGTGATAAAAGACTTTCATGAAAAGAATTTACCTAAAATTATTCCTCGTATGCAAGAAATAGGGTTCGAGTCGGATATGAAAAGGGCTGTTTCGATAATAGGTCCGAGAAGAACAGGCAAGACCTATGAAATGTATTATTTAATATCAAAGATTAAAGATAAGTTTGGGATTGATAGGGCTGTTTATATTAATTTTGAAAGAGCAGATTTTGGAATATTATCTTATAAAGATTTAGTTTTGATGCTTGAGACTTATTATGAGTTATATCCTAAAAATAAGAAAGAGGCGATATGGCTTTTTCTGGATGAAATACAGAATGTTGTTGAGTGGGAAAGATTTGTTAGAACTTGTTTGGATGATGGGATTAGGGTGTTCTTGTCGGGCTCAAGCTCAAAATTATTGAGCAAAGAGATAGCAACTAGTATGAGGGGAAGAAACATTTCTTATAATATTTATCCGTTTTCATTTGTGGAATATTTAATAACTAAAAAATTTGAAATTGGTAAGTTTTATTCTTCTAGTGAGAAATCTACTTTGAAGAATTTGTTTAATGAATATTTGATATTTGGGGGATATCCGGAAAGTATAATTTATAGTAATGAAAGAGAAAAAATAATTAAAGACATATTTGATACTGCAATCTATAAAGATGTGATTGAAAGAAATAAAGTTAGAAATGTTAATGTTATGAGGCTTTTAATTAAAGTATTATTGAATTCTAAAGAATTTTCAATAAATAAGTTTTATAATTATATTAAGTCTCAAGGAATTAAAGTTAGTAAAAATGCTTTGTACAATTATTCCGAATATTTAGGTGATGCTTTTTTTGTTTTCTTTTTGAGGAAGTATGATTTATCTATTAAGAAAAGAGAGCAGTCACTTCCTAAGATTTATTTTATAGATAATGGTTTTTTGACATTGAATGGAATTGAGGATAAAGGAAGATTGTTAGAAAATCTTGTGTTTATGGAATTGACTAGAAGAAATAAAGACATATCTTATTATCAAAACTCCCTCAAGGAAGAGGTTGATTTTTTGGTAAAAGAAGGTAAGAAAGTTAAACAACTTATACAGGTTTGTTATGACTTGAGTAATTTTATGACTCTAGATAGGGAAATTAGAGTTTTAATTAAGGCTAGTAAGGAATTTGAGTGTAATAATTTAGTTATAATAAGTTTGGATGAAGAAAGGGAAGAGAAAGTTAATGGGCGTGTTATTAAAATAATTCCTGTGTGGAAATGGCTTTTGGAATGAGTTTGGTATTTTTTAATTGTTTTTAGAGCTTTTAATCCAGAAAAATCCGCCGATTAAACCGATTATGAATAGGATTGCTCCTATTATGTTTGAGTTTGATGTGTTTATGTCCGCTATTGCGTTGCCTGTGATATTTGGAGACATTAAAAAAAGTCCTCCGAGGATTCCTATTGTTGTGGTTATTATGGCTGGGAGGGGTAACTTGTCGTCTATCGAGGATGTGTGTTTTTTCTTTCTTTCATCTCGCAAATGTTCGATTTCTTTAAGACCCTTTACAAATTCTTTACGTATAGATTTTTTGTAAGAATTATTACTAAGATCATTGTCCATATATTCAATGCCTTTAATATAAGTTCTTTCTGCTTTATCAAGTGCTCCTGCCTCAGTATAAGTACGACCGGCTATATAATAATTTCTTGTTTTTTCAAGAACGCTGCTATAATCATCTCTCTTATCGCGAGCCCAGCTTAAGAATCTATCTCCTGATCTTATTGCATTTAGTCTACGTCTTCCGAATGAAATTACTCCAGGTGTCCCGTCAGGATTATCATCTATTTCTTTTAAGTTATATGTCTTTTTGAATTGATCAAACTTTTCATATACAGACGCATCTTTAAATCTCAATGATGGGTGGGGGAACTGCATTTTTCTTCTAGCTTCCCTTCCGATTTTTTGCCTATCATACATAGTCAATTCTTTTGAATTAATGGATTTTAAATATTTTAGAGCATCGCGTATATCTGGTGGGAGATTTTGTCTTATATCTTCAAGCACTTCTTTTCCTTTAGGAGAAAGTCTTTTTTCTTTTTTAGACATACTCTTATCTCTCTCTCTCTTTAAATAGTTTTTTATATTCGCTTTTACGCTACTTGTTATGGTAGAATTTAATTTTAAGTTCGGGGATTTCGTTAAGTTTAGATTGGCTCGGGAAGAAGTTGAAGGAATTGTTATTGAGAGTTATGATAGAGATGTTGTTTTGTTAAAACTTAAATCTGGTTATAATATTGGAATTCCTAAAGAGAATATTCTTGATTGTCATGTTATTGAAGAGTTTAAGGATGTGAAGAAAGTCGAGAATGTTGCTATTTCTATGTCTAAGGATAAGCCTTCAATTGGCCTTATTGTAACTGGGGGAACTATTGCTTCTAAACTTGATTTGCGAACTGGAGGTACTAAACCGCTTACTGATGTTTCTGAATTTATGAGGTTTTATCCTAAGCTTTTTGAAAAAGTTAATGTTAAGAAATTATCTGTGCCATTTATGGTTGCTTCTGAAAATATGAATTATGAACATTGGGTTACTATTGCTGAGCACGTTAAAGAGATGTTGAATGATTCTGAAATTAAAGGTGTTATAGTAACTCATGGGACGGATACTTTGCATTATACTTCTTCTGCGCTTTCGTTTTTTTTGAGAGATTTAAAGAAGCCGGTTGTTTTGACTTTTTCACAGAGAAGTATAGATAGGGCTTCTTCGGATGCAGAACTTAATTTAGATTGTGCAGTTCAGATGGCTTTATCGAATTGTGCTGAAGTAGTTTTGGTTGGACATGCGACTCAAAATGATGATTATTGTTATGCTTTACGTGGAACTAAGGTGCGTAAGATGCATACTTCTCGTCGAGATACTTTTAAGCCTGTTAATACCGAACCTATTGCTAAATTGTTTTCTGATAAGATAGAGTTTTTATCTAAATATAATGCTTGTTCTAGTGGATTGACAAAATTAGATTGTTCTTTTTCAGATAAGGTTGCTTTGCATTATTATTATCCTGGGCAAGACCCATCAATTTTAGATTATTATTTAGTTCAAGGGTATAAGGGGATAGTTATTGCAATGACTGGGCTTGGGCATGTTGCTTCTGGGGATGTTAAGAATTCTTGGGATTCTACTTTGAAGAGGTTGATTAAAAACGGCGTGACTGTTTGTGCTGTTGCTCAAACAATTTATGGAAGATTGAATCCTAAAGTTTATTCTATTGGTCGTGACTTAGAGGTTTTGGGAATAATTTATCTTGAGGATATGTTGCTTGAAACTGCCTTTGTTAAATTATCTTGGATTCTTGGTCATAAGCAATGGAAGGGGCTTGTGCGTGAGAAGATGCTTGAGAATTTTGCAGGGGAATTTAATAGTTTGTTGAATGAGTGATATTGAGTTATTGTGTTGTAACTTAATGGGGGTTACGTTTCGAAAGGTTTAAATATGATATTTTTTGCTAATCTTTATGGTTGTTAAATGTCAAGGAAGATTTGCTTCTCTTAGAGAACGTTTGTATGCTGAAGCATTGCCTATAGTCTTGGGAGATAGAGAAATGGCTTCTGTAGATGATTTACAAGATATGTGGGATTTAGTAGGAGATGAATTAATTGCCTATGATAATCATAGTGATTCTTATTTTAGAACCAACAGAGATAAATTTAGAAGAATAGTCCCACATGAAGGTCTTGCTTTACTTCCTTTATTGGACTCTTCTGTGAAGCCTGATTTGAATGCTACTGCACAATATGGTATGGCTATGGGTTGTAACCCAAGTTTAGCAGCCAGACTATTTTTTACAGGTATTCGTACTGATGATTCTATTGCTCGTTTATTTGATAGAGATGCGAGAGATATTAGGTTGCCCGATGGTAAGAATTTAGGAGAATATCAAATAAAAGGAAATGTAGGAATAGGTACATTGAGTCATGGTGGTGATAAAGGTGGAGGTATTCGATCCGATTCTCCTTTTTTATTGGAAGTTTATCATAAGCCTCAAAAAGGGCAAGATGCTGGAAAAAGGAATCTTGTAGGTGTTGTTGGTTTTTGGCCACAAAACGATAATATGCTTATATCTCAAATGCAATCTTCTAAAAATGCTAAGTATCCCGATGGGGCTAAGTTTGGGGTTGCTTCTTTACTTGTTGCAGAGGCATTTGGTAGACTGATTGGATTTAAAGGAATTCAAGTTTATTCTGCACGTAATAGTCCTCATTTTTTAGCTCACCCTGATGATTTTAATGATTCTGAGTTTAGAAAAGGTTTTGAATGTATGTTTGACAGTTCTGCACACAAAC
>JBBTAL010000072.1:0-3423 GCA_038044225.1 Nanobdellota archaeon | reverse complement strand
TCAAGTAAAAGAATATCTTTAACTTCTCCAGAAAGAACTCCTCCTTGAATGGCTGCTCCATTAGCAACACATTCCATTGGATCTATTCCACGTTCAGCTTTCCTTCCTAAAATTCCTTCAACAAAATTTCTAATTACAGGCATTCTAGTAGGTCCTCCAACCAAAATAATCTTATGAATATCTTTCACATCAAGTTTAGCATCTTTAATTGCCTGCATCAAAGGTTTCTTACATTTCTGAACAATAGAATCAATTAACTCTTCTAACTTAGCACGAGTCAAAGTCAAACGGAAGTTCTTCTGCCCATGAATGAAAGGCAAATTAATTTCAGATTCAGTAACTGTAGAAAGTTCAATCTTAGCTTTCTCAGCAGATTCACGAACGCGTTGAACAGCAGTCTTATCCTCATTCAAATCAATTCCATGTTCTTTTTCAAATTCTTTAACAATATAATTAACTATGGCAACATCCATATCATGACCGCCAAGTTGAGTATCTCCTGAAGTAGATTTAACTTCGAAAACTCCGTCGCCAAGTTCCATAATTGTAACATCAAGAGTTCCAGCACCTAAATCAAAAACAAGAATCTTAGAATCTTTATCTTGTTTATCTAATCCGAAAGCAAGTGCAGCAGCGGTAGGTTCATTTATAATTCTAACAACTTCAAGCCCTGCAATCTGTCCAGCGTCTTTAGTCGCCTGTCTCTGATTATCATCAAAATAAGCAGGAACTGTAATGACTGCTTTGTTTACTTTCTCCCCTAAAAATTCTTCAGCGTCGCGTTTTATCTTCTGTAAGATATACGCAGAAATTTGCTGAGGCGAATACTCTTTACCGTGAATCTTATACTTAAAGCTAGTTCCCATCTTTCTCTTAGCACCGTAAACAGTTCCTTCTGGATTAGAAACAGCTTGTCGTCTAGCAGGTTCACCAACTAAAACGTTTCCGTCTTTAGTAAATGCAACAAAACTCGGAAAAGCCTTCCCATAAAGAGAAGCTCCTTCAGCACTAGGAACAATAGTAGGACGTCCAGCTTGTAAAACTGCGCAAGCAGAATTGGCAGTCCCAAGATCTATGCCTACGATTTTCTCTTTACTCATTTTTTATCTCCTTTTCCTTTAGAAACCTTAACCTTAGCAGCCCTAAGAACTTTATCCTTCATAACATAACCCCTCTGAATTTCTTCAACAACTATTCCCTCAGGACCATCATTAGCAACCATTTCTATAACTTCATGCATAAATGGATCTAACTTCTTTCCTTTAGAATCAAAAGACTTTATACCTTCATCAGAAAGTATTTTATGAAATCTACTATGAACCATTTTAATTCCAGTCTTAACTTCTCCTTCTTGAGTCTTCTCTAGAATATTTAAAGCCCTATCCAAATCGTCTGCAATATCTACAAATCTAACTAAAACCTTTGCAACAGCAACTTTGGCGTAATCTTCCTTCTCTTTATGCGTGCGCTTCAGCGTATTCTCAAAATCCGCCTGCAATCTCTTAAGAGTATTTTCATAATCTAAAATAATCTGAGCTTTGGCATCAACATCTTTTCTAAGCTGATCTTCAAACTCTTTAACAGTATCCTTAGCTTCCTGCTTAGAGTCCTGTTTCACTCCGGACTTAGATTCATGTCTCGTTTCTTGTTTCATTTCCATTTTAACCATCTTAAGCACTCTATGTTCACTTTAAGTAAACATATAACATATCAAATAAACGACTATTTAAATCTTTCGATTTTTAAGTTTACAAAAAGAACATTTAAATAAGTCAATACAACTATTAAACATATGAAAAAACCTAACAACAAACAAATTGACTGGAAAAAATGCAAGAACTATATAACAAGCATAATCACACAAATAACTGAATCACTCGAAAAAAAAGAATATGAAAATCTAAAACAAGTAACAAAAGATATCTCGCCAGACTTACCTAAAATCCGTTTATGTTTATCAAGAGAACTAAAAAGAAGAGACGAAATAGATAAAATAGCAGGACTAGTAGGAATGTTAGCAGATCAATTTAATTTAAACGCCGAACTAGATTCCAATCGTCTTGTTCATTTATCTAAAAATGATGTCCAAGACCAATTATATAGTGGAATTAGAAGCTATTCGTTTGAACCAAAAGATTATGGTCCATTTCTAAAGCAACAAACTGCTTAATTATAATAAAGATAAAGATTTAAATAGTATCACCCCAGTAATACTTTATGGAAATTGCTACTAACTCAGATATGGAAACAGTTCCAGCAAAATTAACAAAGCGCATTGTAACTGAAATGGAAGAATTAATCAAACAAGGATGGTATGCAAACAAATCAGAGCTTATTCGTTCAGCAGTGCGAGAGTTAGTAAAAAAACAAAAAGTAACCGAATTGGAATCTGCAATAAAGGAAGATATCCAATGGGGACTTTATGGAAAATAAAGCAATATCAAACACCGGACCAATAATTCATTTAACTGAAATTAATCTTATTAATTCTTTAAATATATTTTCGGGCGTTTCAATACCAAAAGAAGTTGCTCAAGAATTAAGCAAATACCATATATCTCTACCAAAAAAAATAAAAATTGAAGAATTAAATCAATCATCAAAAGATACTGTCAAAGTATTAACCAACCAGCATGATTTAGATTTTGGAGAAGCTTGTGCTATTGCATTAGCATTACAAGAAAAGGCAATATGTTTCCTCACAGATGATTTAGATGCTCGCAAAGTATCAAAAAAATATGGATTAGAAGTACATGGAACGGTTGGAATTATTCTTAGAGCATTTAGAGAAAAAATAATCGATAAAAAAACAGCTATCAAAAAAATAAATGAAATTCATTCTATCTCTTCATTATTCATTACCAAAGACCTGATTAATTCAATTCTAAAAGCCATCGAAGATTTCAAAAATTCTTCTTAATCTAATGCGTCAAAGTTATCAAAAATGATAACTTTGCAAACCAATAACAAGAATATCGAGCTACAAAATAAATAATACCTTCATAAAAACAATCAAATTAAAAAACAACATCGATACTAAGTTAACAATAATTAAACTCTTTCAATTTTTCCTAATATTATACCTCAAAGTTATCAAAAGATAACTTTGAAATTACTGAGATTATTTCAAATAAAAATACAAATAAAGAAAAAACAAAAAAGTAGCAATTAATCCAACCCTAAACTAATCTTAATTGCATTATCAACTCTTTTCATCATATCAAAATTTAATCTGCCAAGTTTAGCAAATAATCGCGATTTATCAATAGATCTTATTTGATTTAGCAAAATAGTTGAATCTTTATCTAATTTAGATATGCTCTTAGAAACAAAAACATTTGTTAAAAATTCTTTATTAAAAATTTTTGAAGTGAATGGAGTAATAATTGCAATGGGGCTATGTAAATTAGAATTGTCATTTTG
>JBBTAL010000071.1:0-9034 GCA_038044225.1 Nanobdellota archaeon | reverse complement strand
CAAAGAAGTTGGGAGATAAGTTGATAGTTATTGTTAATAATGATGCTCAGGCTGCTTTGAAGAAAGGCAAGTCATTTATTCCTCAAGACCAGAGGGTTGCTATTGTTAAATCTCTTAATTTTGTAGATGAGGTGTTTTTATCGATTGATACGGATGCTAGTGTTTGTAATTCTCTTGCTGTTCTAAGGCCCAATATTTTTGCTAAGGGTGGAGATCGTAGCGCTGGAGAAATTCCAGAAGCACAAATTTGTAGAGATTTGGAGATAAAGATTGTTGATGGTTTGGGCGCTAAAATTGAATCGAGCAGTCGTTTAATTGCGAGGGTTTCTAAAAATGATTTAGTTGAAAAACCTTGGGGGAGTTATCTGGACTTTATTCGTGAGAAAGATTCTGTGGTTAAGGAAATAACTGTTTTTCCAGGAAAGAGACTTAGTTTACAGTCTCATAATAAAAGACAGGAATATTGGATTGTTTTTCAAGGAAATGGTTCTGCAATTATAGGTGATAAAGAGATTGAACTTTCTAAAGGAAGTTTTGTTTTCGTTGATGTTGGAAAAGCTCATAGAATAATTAATAATAGCTTGGATGTTTTGAGAATTGTAGAAGTTCAGATTGGAGATTGTATTGAAGAGGATATAATTCATTATGAAGATGATTTTGGGAGAGCGTAATAGATTGTTCTGGCAGGATCAGATTCTTTAAATATTTCTGGGTGATAGCTTCTTAATGTTGCTTTCATAGTTAAATCTAATTCGTTGTAATTTTTAACCTCTCTATACATCCCTAAATAGTTTTCTGATATTCTTTTTAATTCAAATGGGGACATTTTTGCATGCTTTGCATCTTCAAGTAAATCAAATAATCCAGCTTGAAATCTTGATATATCAATATTTATATTATTAACTTCTGACACTAATTATTATAGCATCACTTATATTAAAACTTTTTGTTTTTTATTTTTGAAATACATTATAGCGAAAGACTTGAATAATTGAACAGAATTGTATGTCTTTCGCTAGATAGTCAAGGCACAACAGTTCAAGTGTCCTTGACTATAGACTTAAAAGTTAAAGATTTATGATTAATTTATGCCTGCGTGGCGGAGCGGTTAACGCGCGAGTCTCGAAAACTCGTTTCCTCACGGATGCCTAGGTTCGAATCCTAGCGCAGGCGTTTTTAAACATGGCATCTTTATAGTTTATAAAGGATGGATACTTAATTATTTTATGGGTATACAGAAGTGTTTTGATTGTAAGAAGGAATTTGAGTCTAAATCTAATGCTAGATTTCCTAGAAAATATTGCTTAAAATGTAGTGCTAAGAAGAAAAAGCTTTGGGATAATCAGTGGAAAGTTAAGTTTGAAGACTTAGATGATTGAGATTATTTGATTTTTAATATTTTTTTGTTTGATAGATTGTCGATTTTAGTTTAAATGATATTTTTCCCATATTTCTACATAATCTCTTCTTACATCTCCTCTTAATAAAGCCATACCCATTTTCTTATTTATTTGCATAATCTTTAAATTGTAAATTAATTCTTTTTTTGAATATTCTATGACTTGTCTTGGAAATTCTATATTTAATATTGCTCCTGTTTGTTGTTCAAATAATTCTCTAATTGACTCGTTTCTTCTTTCTGAGGGAGATGCTATTGCTAAGACAATATTTGGATTAGTTAAATCATTTTGTTGAGATGCCGTTAATAAAAAACCTTCATCGGCTTTAGCGAATGTAAAATATTTAATTGTTTTACCTCTCTTGCTTGGGATTCTTTCTAATGGAATTCTAAAACTATTTACTGCTTCTTCCAAGGGTGTTTCTAAATTGCCTCTGACTAAGAGTACGTGAGGTTCTTTGAGTTCCATTGATTTACTAATTTAATTAGATTTATAAATTCTATATTTTATTCATCTTCATGAAAAAGATTGTGCTTGCGGTTTTGATTGCTTTTTTGGTTTTTGGAATTGTTGCTTTTATTAGACTTTATACTTCTACAGGTAATGTTGTTTTGAATAATGTTAATGCTGTTAATGGAGGGAATAGCGGTTCTTCTGTAAATGCAGTTTCTTCTTCTGGAAGGATTAGTTTATCTGATTTAGCTAAACATGATAAAGAAAGTGATTGTTGGGTAGGTTACGGAGGCAAAGTTTATGATGTTACTTCTTTTTTACCTCGTCATCCTGGTTCTGCTGGAGCGATAAGCCCTTATTGTGGGACTTCTAAAGAGTTTACAGATGCTTTTACTAAGAAACATGGAACTAAGAAAGTTGGTGCTCTTATGAAAGTTGGAGTTCTGATAGGAGACTTTAATATTGTGGGGACTGCTTAAATGAATTCACGAGAATTGGGAAATATAATTTTGCGTGTATCTCTTGCTTTAGTTTTTATTTATTTTGGATTTCAGCAGGTGCGTGATCCTAGTTCTTGGTCTACGTTCGTGCCTGATTTTTTGAAAGTTTCTGGAATATCTGGAAATAATGTTGTTTTACTTAATGGGGTTCTTGAACTTGTTTTAGGGACATTTTTAATTATTGGATTGTATGTTCGGTTTTCTGCTTTAATACTTGCTATTCATTTATTTGGAATTGCTTTTTCTATTGGTTTTACTCCTCTTGGCGTTCGCGATTTTGGTTTGGCTTTTGCTACACTTGCTCTTTATTTTTACGGATACGATAAATACACTTTAGATTATAGGTTTGAGAAGAAGATAGTTAGTTAGATATTTTACTTAAAACCTCTCCATATATTGGATTAAATAAAGACTTAGCTATTGATATAATCTCTTTTACTTCATCTAACTTTGGTCTGTATCCATAATAATTTATATTGTGTCTTAAGATTCTTATGTTGTCCAGAATTCCCAATGGTCTTTGAGTCTTTACTTTTAAATTAATTAATTCTTTAATGCAATCTGTATGGTCTTTAGACTCAAATCCTTTGTAAACTAATAATGAATCGCCTAACATTCTAAAACTCTCATAAATATTTCTTATTATTGTAGACCCTGATTTATCATGTATATTAATAGATAGAGCAAAATCCATCTCTTCTTTGGCGGCTTTAACTATACTCATAGCATTTTTGTTATCTGGTCTTTTATATCTTATTGTCATGGTCTAACCTCCAAAAAACCGTCTAAAACTATTCCATTAGCGATATTTGCAAAAAGATTCAAATCTATCTTATTTCTACTGAATATGTGTAAATTGACAGGAACATTTTTTCTGTATCCTAAATTTACATTTCCAATGTTTTTTATTTTCAAATCGGAGTTTCCTATTATTTCAACTGCTATGTCTAAGTCACTTGAACCAATGTCATCTCCTTTTCTATAACTTCCAAATAATATTATCGATTTTGGGCTTCCAATTATCTTGTAAATTTCTTGCAATATTCCTGAGATGTAAACATTTGATAAATTATACCCTATTTTTATTGTTTTATTATATTGGTGTTGAATGTTGCAATGAATTCTCCACGCTTTGCCTATTTGTTCAACTGTTAAAAATTTCTCATTAGCTAAATCTGTGACTATTTTGCTTGCTGTTTTTTTTGATATCTCTAACTCTTTAGCCAATCCGCTAAGTGTCATTTTTATTTCTGGATAAGCAAAGAACCAATAAATTAGATTTAATGTCCCAAGTCCTAGTTCTAATTCTTCGTTTTTATTTAATTTTATTTTCTTGTTTTTCATCATTATGGTAACTTTAGTTACTATATAAATATTTTGGTTACCATGTGGTTACTTAACTAACTAAACTTTGTATCTTTTCTACTAAGTCTGGTTGGATGTAATGATGTATTGTGACTGTAAAACTGTTTTTCCATTCATCGTTCTTTTTATCAAATCTTTTATGGCCTAATTTTTCTGCTATGCTGTTGAATAGTTCTTTAATTTCCTGTTTTGTTGCTTCTTTATGTGATTTGATAAATTTTTTTGCTTTTGTTGTTGCGTAATATGAGCGTACTATATGTGGATAGAATCTTTCTCCGCAGTATTTTTCGAATGCTTTCATGAAGTCTGTGTCTTTTAGAGGTTTATTTTTATTATTTGTAAATATGAATTCATTGCTTTTTGATTTTGATAGTTTTTCTTTTAATCTATTTATATAACTTGTTGGAAATTCTTGCTCAATGTTCATAGGCACTCCAGATTTTGAAATGTAGTTAAATTGAACTTTGTTTTTTTCTAAAGTTATATCTTTCTTTTTCAGAGTTGTTAGACCTTTATGTCCTGTTTCTTTATAATGTATTTCATTTCCAACTCGCATATAAGTTTTCAAAAGTGTGTATAATGGGAGTGCATAAATGTCATCTTCATTGTTTAATGCTTGGGCTACTTTTCTTTGCAGTTGATTGTATTTATGTTCAAATAGTTCTACTTTTTTGTATTTTTGTTTTGTTGCTTTTTGTTTCTTTTCTTGAGTATATAGGTAGGCATATTTACCGTTTGGGTTTTGGTATATGATGTCCCAATGGTCATGTGAGCTTTCGTCGTGGATTGTTAGGTCTTTTGCCAAAAGAGAGAATGCTTTGTCTAATTTTTCTCCGTTTGGTAGAATGTTTATTCTTGCGCCTTGGACTTTGTTTTTATATAATTGGCCTTTTAGAAATTTAGGATTTTTTTGGTCTATTAGTTCATTGAATCTATTGTGTGATTTGAATAAAGAGATTACTTTTAGAGTTTCTGGGAATTGTTTGTTGCTCTTTTTCCACTTTTTATTTTGATATTGATATGTTTTGAGGTCTTTGTCTATGCGGATTGTGCCTGATAATGTTTCTTTTATCATATCTATTATTAAATTTGCTCGTATTTAATTGTTGTTCTCTATTTGCTAAATCTTTTTATATGCTGTTTGATTTTTTTGGTTATGGACGCACGCTACGTTATCCTTGCAGATTCCGGGAGTTCTGGTTTTGATTTTGCTCGCGCAGTTCATGAAGACTTATCTAAACGTAGTGGGGCTTTTGAACTTGGGGAAATAAAAGTTAAAGAATTTCGCGATGGTGAACGAAAGCCAAGAATTGAAGCAAATGTGCGCGGAAGAGACTGTTATTTTATTCATGATTCTAATAAAGACCCTTCAGTTTGGTTTCTAGATTTGTGTTTAATTAATGAAGCTCTTCGCAAATCTTCTGCTCGTCAGATTATAGATGTTTTTCCTTATCATCGATTTGCTAGACAGGATCGCAAGGATGTTTCGCGTGTACCAATAAGTGCTAAGGTTGTTGCTCGGGCTGTTGATGATTATGCGCATGGGGTTTTAACATTAGATGTTCATAATCCTGCGATTGATGGTTTTTATGATTCGCGTTTTGATAATTTACCTTCTTTTCCTACTGCTGTCAAACAGATTAAGCCATTTTTTGAAAAAGAGTTGAGCAATTTGGTAATTATGAGTCCTGATGCAGGAGGGGGTCCTCGTGCACAGTCGTTTGCTAAACGATTAGGTGTTGAACAAGTGGTTATAGGATATAAAACTAGAAGTAAGCTGGGGGAAATTGATGGGCTTCACATTGCGGGAGATGTTGATGGGCGAGATATATTAATTGTAGATGATATTGTAGATTCTGGAGGTACTTTAGTTAGTGCTTGTGCTGTTGCACGTCAACGAGGTGCAAGAAAGATTTATGGTTATGCTCCTCACGGATTGTTTACTAAAGGAGTTCCGGAAGTTGTTTCTTCATTTGATCGTTTTTGGGTTGGAGATACATTACACCAAGATCTATCTGATAAATTAGAAGTTATTTCTTTT
Organism: Nanobdellota archaeon; assembly: GCA_038044225.1. Classification (GTDB taxonomy): domain Archaea; phylum Nanobdellota; class Nanobdellia; order Pacearchaeales; family GW2011-AR1; genus SICU01. The sequence goes on along the minus strand of JBBTAL010000071.1, from coordinate 3,275 downwards.
GCTCCACTTTTTGCTGATGCGTTATATAGAATAACTAGTGGGCAGAGTTTGAGTGAGTTGTTTGATTGATGATTGGTTTTAAAAAGGGTTATTTGTTATTTTATACATGTTAGAATCATTCGCTAAACTTGGTCTTAGTGTTGGTATGCTGAAAGTGCTCGAGAGTGCTGGATTTACCGAACCTACAGATGTTCAAGCGAAAGCTATTCCTCTTGTTCTTTCTGGAAAAGATGTTTTGGGAAGCTCGGCTACTGGCTCGGGAAAGACTCTTGCATTTGGAGCTGGAATAATTGAACGACTTGATGCTGGGCAGGGAATTCAGACACTTATTTTAACTCCTACTCGCGAGTTAGCTGAACAAGTTGGAACGACATTACAGAGATATTCAAAGCATGTTGGACTTCGTGTTGTTGAGATTTATGGTGGGGTTTCTATTGTTCCTCAGAAACATGATTTACGAATTGCAGATATTGTTGTTGGAACTCCAGGAAGGATTTTAGACCATTTACGGAGTGACACGCTGGATTTGAGTAAGATTAAGTTTTTAGTTCTAGATGAAGCCGATAGAATGTTAGATATGGGTTTCATAGATGATGTTGTGACAATTATTAATAAATGTCCTAAAGAAAGACAAACTTTGCTTTTTTCAGCTACTATTTCTTCAGATATTTCTAGAATTGCAAAACATTACATGTGCGATCCGGTATTTGTTGAGTCTGAATCTCAGGTAGATCCTGCTAAGTTGCATCAGATTTATTATGATGTTCCTAGCAATTTGAAGTTTTCATTGCTTGTGCATTTGCTTAGGGAAGAAAAGAAAGGTTTAGTTATGGTTTTCTGTAACACTAGAAGAAATGCAGATTATGTGGTCCATAATTTGGAGAGAAATAGAATTGAAGCTATTGCGATTCATGGAGGGCTTGCGCAGAATAAGAGGAGCAGAGTTATGGAAGAGTTTCATTCTTCCAAGGCTTTGATTTTAGTTTGCACAGATGTTGCTGCTCGTGGTTTAGATATAAAAAATGTTTCTCATATTTACAATTTTGATGTTCCTAAAACTAGCACGGAATATATTCATAGAATTGGACGTACGGCTCGTGCTGGCAAGGAAGGAATTGCTATAACAATTGTTTCTCAAAGAGATTATGATAGTTTTAGAAGTGTATTAAGAGATCCGTCAATATCAATTAAACAAATACAAATGCCTGAAGTTCAGCCAATTTTTGTAAGGTTTAAAGAAGAATCTAGCGATAGAGATAATCGCGGGCGTTTGACTTTTGGAGGTCGTGGACGTTTCAGTGGTGCTAGAGATAGAGACAGAGGCGGAAGCAGAAGTTTGGGTGGTCGTGATAGTCGAGGTGGTGGAAGAAGTTTTGGAGGTCGTGATAATCGTTCTTCAGGGGAAAGAACTTTTGGAAAGACAAGATTTGGAAGTCCTAGCCGTAGTCATGGTGCTGAAAGAACTTTCCAAAGACCTAGGAATAAAGAAAGACAGTACTAAATAACTTCTTGATGTTTTTATATTAAGTAATGCAATATATAAAATCCTGATATTGTTATTATTCCTATAACTGTTGTCCAGATAACTTTTTTTACTTCATGAAATACGTTTTTTTCTTGATTAATTGATTTGGATAAAATGAAATTCAAAAAAATGAACAATATTATTGCAATTAAACTTTTAGTGACCCAATGATGTCCGCTGAGACTTGCAAGAAAATCTTTTAATGGTTTTGATAAGTCTGCCCATATTGTTAAAATAACAGTTATTATGATTATTATAATTGTTGATATTGACATCGATTTTATATTTTTCATGCTCCTGCCTCCAATGCAGTTCTATATCCTGTTGAAATTAGATATCCCATGCCCGCCATCAATGCACCTATTATCACTATAATTATGCATAAGTATAATATTGCTTTTTTTGTATTATTATTTTTTAACAAATCTTTATCATATTTTTTAAGAATACTTAATGTTAATATGGCTAAAAAAGGTAAAAATAAAAATACATGTTCTTTAGTTTCAGTAAATATGCTATGTGCCCAAGGTTGTGGGCCTTCTTTGATTACAGGTTTTACATTTACACCATAATCTTGAACATAATAGTATCCTCCGCTTAGCCATGATAATAAAAAGAAAATTGTTCCCAAAAGTGCGGCAAATTTTGCTCTATTGACTCTTTCTTTTGATGGATTTAACAATTCTATGAAAACCCAGATGAATGCAATGATTCCTGCTTCTCCCAGAAATGCATGAATTGCTATTAAAGAACTTACCATATTGCTTCTTCTATATTGGAGTAATTTATTGTTTAAATAGGTTTCTTTTATGAATGTTGATATTAGTTAATACAAAAATTAATAAACTTAGGCTAACTCTAGATTTAAATAAAGATTTGAAAGTTCTATTTTCTCCTGCTAAAATTAGAATAATGGAAAAAATATTTAATCATGAAAAGCTTACAAATACAGAATTAAAATATTATTATAAAGCAGTATCCAGTATAAATAAAGCAGTATTAAATCCTGGTTTGAGTGATTATCTGAGGATAATTGAGATGACTAAGAAAGAGAAGTAAGATTTTACAAGAAATATCTCCTATTGGTAAGAATTCTTTTTCCATGGCTCACAATTTCTATTTTCTTTATATGATTTGGGAAAAGATGCTTTAGAATCTCAATCTGCTCCTGCAATTCAAGAATAGAGCCATAAAGCATGTCTATCTCATAATCCCAGAATCCAAGAAGCCTTGAAAAGTGCTTGACATTCTTTATAGACGAAAGATGCTTTTCAAATTTATCATTTTCAGCAAGATTGCTTGTTTGTATTAGTATTTTAAATGGATTTAACCCAAATTTAGAATAATCCAACATCATAAAATATCCAGATATTATACCTGATTTTTCCATTGCTTTCATATGGCTTATAACTGTTTTAGGGCTTAAGTAAGTTTTATTTGATATTTCAATTATGCTTTCTCTAGGATTATCAACTAAAATGCTGATTATTTTATGGTCTGCCTTGTCTAACACTTTCTTTTCTCCCTTATATTCTACAACATTTCCAGCAGGAAGGTTATTATCATATAAAAAATTATTTCCAAAAAAGAATTCTTTTACTACAATTTCTATTTCTTTTTTGCTTATGATTTTGGAAAACTTTTCATTGAATATGCTTATCTGGCTGTCAAGCTCATCAAAGTCTTTTACAAATAATGCGATTTCAAGATTATAATGCCCATAATGTCTGGCAGCATACGCGACTTTTGG